>JAIBAY010000004.1:0-300000 GCA_019694975.1 Chitinophagales bacterium | reverse complement strand
GGTTTCCACGATATGCTCTTCCAGTTGTTTACGGGTTTTCTCCACCGACTCTTCAATACGTGCAGGATGAATTCTGCCATCTGTTACGAGGCGTTGCAGTGCAAGACGCGCAATCTCACGCCGAACGGGATCAAAGCCCGAAATGACAATGGTTTCCGGGGTGTCGTCCACAATAATTTCAACGCCTGTTGCGGCTTCCAGTGCACGGATATTTCTTCCTTCCCGGCCGATGATCTGCCCTTTGATATCATCGCTGTCGATATGAAATACAGAGACGGAGTTCTCGATGGCATGCTCTGCCGCCACACGCTGAATGGTTTGAATCACCACCTTCTTAGCTTCCTTATTCGCCTTGATTTTTGCTTCGTCAACGATTTCCTTTATGTATGACATCGCCTGCGTGCGGGCTGTATCCTTCAGGTTTTCTATCAGTTGTTCCCGCGCTTCTGATTCCGTCAGTTTCGCAATTTTTTCCAGCTTCTGAATATGCTCTTCCTGCACTTTGTCGAGCTCGGTTTTCTTAACGGCAATCAATTCCAGTTGCCGGTTGAGGTTCACCTTGATGGTATCCACCTCCTGCTCCTTGCGTTGCAGGCCTTCCAGCTTCTGATTAATTGATTGTTCTTTGGAGCGGAGCCGCAGGTCGTTTTGCTCGGCAGCTTTGGCTTTGTGAATAGATTCACGTTCAAACTCCGTTTTAGCGCGCAGCATCTCTTCCTTTGCTTCAAGCAGTTTACTCTGTTTCAGGGTTTCTGCCTGCGCTTTTGCTTCAGCGATTAAGATTTCAGCCTCCTGTTCTGCCTGTTCGCGTGCTCTCTTCGATGATTTACCAAAAGTGAGTTTGCCGATGAGCAGGCCGATGCCGAGCATGATCACAGCAACGACAGCAATAGCTATATAAAGAATTTGGGAGTCCATTGATCGGATTTTTTACTTTTAACAACATGAATCAGTCTTTCTGGGTAATGGAAACCGGTTAAAAGAATATTAACAAACCGGGTGAATTCATACAAAAATAAAAATTTTTAAATTGTATGTTCATATACAGGCTTATTAAGCTATCCTGCGCGATGATCTGCTTCTGTCATATTCCATTTTCACTGCCTTAAAATACGGACCCTGCGGCATTCAAGGCATTGCTTCCTGATTGCAGCGCAGATGGGGAACATCATACCCGCGTTTTCAGCTTCGTTTCAGGCCGTCCATTAACAATTGACTGGCATGGGAGAGCTTCTCCTGCAAGGCCAGCTTCATTGCCGAATCATCCTCCTGCAGTTTCATTATTTCAACCATATTCATCAGTGAGCTCATGGCGAGGTAATCCAGCTTTTCCTGGCCGGAGAACCGCAGCTGAAATTCGCTGTATTTATGGTTTATCAGCTGCTCTGCCTGACGCACCACCGGTTCATCTTCACTGCGGACTTTCAATGGATACATCCTGTCGCCGATGGTAACATTGATACTGATGATGTCTGACATGACGCTTCATGTTTAGTGAAATGAAAGCAATCCACTATCCTTCCGCGGATAACCGGGCAATGCATTTATCAATCTCACGGAGGTAATCGTTAATTTTCTTCTTCGCTTCTTTGGCATCTCCGCCGGGCAACTGTATTGATTCCAAAACTTTTTGTGATGACCGCTCCTCTTCCAGCCGGCGGATATATTCAGATTTTTCTTTCAGCTGCTGCCGAAGTTCCCTGATCTGCTCATCTTTTACCAGGTTGTCAGCAGCGAGTTTATCCGTCTTATCCAACAGCCGGTTGATTTTTACAATCAGTTCTTCGCCCTGTTTCAGCAGGTTATTCATATCAATTGCGGATGTTTGCGTTCAACTGCGACTGGAATGCCTGCACCATGCCGGAGACTACCGTATCAACGTCGCCATCGGTGAGTGTCTTTTGTTCATCCAGAAAAACAAAACTCACGGCATACGATTTCTTGCCTTTCCCCAGTTTCTCATCAGCGTACACATCGAAGAGGTTCACATTTTTCAGCAAACCACCAGCGTTTTTGTAAGCGATCTGTTCTATCTCACTGTACTGTATATGGCTGTCAATGACCAGCGCCAGGTCACGGCGAACAGCAGGAAACTTTGGTAACGGCGAATATTTCAGTGTTTGCTTTGAAAGGCGAAGCAATGCAGCAGCATCCAATTCGGCATAAAAGACATCTCTTTTAATATCGAATGCCGTGGCAATCTTTTCATCTACCTTTCCGAAGGTTGCCACCACCACCTTGCCGGTTTCGTATTGTATGGCATATTCCCAGGGACTGCCGGCAGCATCCACGATGGATTTTTTTTGTATCCCGCATTTATGCAGCAGCATGTCAACCATGCCTTTGAGAAAAAAATAGTCAGTGCGCCGTTGCTCCTGTACCCAGGATTCAGGTGACTGCTGACCTGTAATCATCAGTATCAGCGATTCGGATTCAACATAGCCATTTTCCCTTTTCACATAAGTCTTTCCAAACTCAAACAACCGCAGGTCAACCTGCTTGCGGTTATGGTTGTACCGTATTACTTCCAGCCCGGGAAAGAGCATCGACGTACGCATGGAATCGAGGCCGGTGTTGGAGTAGCTCAACAGGCTGACAACGCCAGATTTGGAATCCGGGAAAAAGGATGCATGATATTTTGAATTGGAAATGGAATTGTTCATCATCTCGCGAAAGCCGGAGCCTGCCAGCAATTGCGACAGCTCTTCGGTAAATCGTTCTCTGCCTTCGGTGGCAGAAAAGCTGATGGATGAACGCAATGCATCCGGTAAGGGAATTTTATCATATCCATAAATGCGCAACACTTCTTCCACCACATCTTCGCTTCGATGCACATCTGTTTTAAATCCCGGAACAGCTACGGTGAATCCGCTATCATCAGCAGAGAGTATGCTGAAAGAAAGTGCTTCGAGGATTTTTTTAACTGCTGCCTGCGGTACTTCCGTACCGGCAATGCGGTTTAACTTTTCCCAGGTAACTGTAATCTTTTCCTTTAATACAGGGTGAGGATAAACATCTGTGATTTCAGCACTGATGCAGCCGCCGGACAGCTCCGCGATGAGCAAAGCAGCGCGTTTTAACGCATAGATATTTCCATCAGGGTCTACTCCCTTCTCAAAGCGTGATGCGGCGTCAGTCCTCAGGTTATGATAGGTGGCTGTTCGCCGGATCCATTTTGGATTCCAGCAAGCGGCCTCCAGGAAAACAGCTGTCGTTGTATCCTTTACACCAGAATGCAGTCCTCCATAAACACCGGCCATACACATAGGTATTGGTTCCTGATGGTCATTTATTCCTGCATAACATACCATCAGATCAATGGGCCGGAGTTTAATTTCTTTATCATCCAGTGTTCGGAACGGTGTGCCCGCCGGCAAAGTGCGTACAATAATATGTTGCCCTTTCACCTCAGCAGCATCATAGGCATGCAGTGGCTGCCCGCATTCGTACATAACAAAATTGGTGATGTCGACAATGTTATTAATCGGCCGGAGGCCAATGGCCTTTAACTTATTTTGCAGCCATGCAGGTGATGGCCCGACGCGGATGCCCGTGATTGTCAAACCGGAAAAGCGCGGGCAGGCCTCCGTATTTTCAACAGTAACGCTTATGGTAAGGGATTGATCCGAAACAGCAAAATCTTCAACAGAAGGTATTTTTAACGGCACTGATTGATCCTTTTCAATAGTCAGTTGTGCGGCGAGATCACGGGCGACACCAATGTGCGAAGTTGCATCTCCACGGTTTGGTGTTAAGCCAATCTGTATGATCTCATCAGTGATCACTTGCAGAAACGACTGAGCCGGGGTGCCAACCGGAGCAGTGTCATCAAGTACCATAATGCCTTCATGATTTGCACTCAAGCCGATTTCATCTTCAGCGCAAATCATTCCCTCAGAAGCAACGCCCCGGATTTTTGCTTTTTTGATTTTGAAAGGCTCGCCTGCAAACGGATGTAACAGTGTTCCTGCCGTAGCAACAATTACCTTTTGCCCGGGCCTTACATTGGCGGCGCCGCAAACAATCTGCAGCTTGTTTTCGGTGCCAACATCTACCTGCGTAACAGATAATTTATCTGCATCAGGGTGCTTTTCCACGGAAATAACCTGACCGATCGTCAACCCTGCCAATCCTCCTTTCACCGACTCAAATACTTCAATGCTTTCCACTTCCAGCCCCGTCTGCGTGAGGCGTTCTCCAGCCTCTTCTGCAGACAGGTCAGTATCGAGGTAATCTTTCAGCCAGTTATAAGAAATAATCATACTCTTTATTTGCGCAGTAAAAATAAGAGAAGTTTAGGAAGGTCTGCTTTGATTGTTACCCACCTGAAATCATAGTCATCAATGTGCCCTTCTTTCCGATCTTTACGGCAAATAATCACTGTATGGAAATTACGCTCACCACGCCCGCTATTCTTTTTCCGACCGTTTCATTGTTGCTGATTGCTTATACTACCCGCTTCCTGGCTATTGCCAACCTGATCCGGGGATTGAAATTGAAATACCAGACAGAAAAGACACCTAACCTGATCAGTCAGATCAACAACCTCCGTATACGACTGACTTTAATACGTAATATGCAGGCCTTTGGCATTGCGGCCTTGTTCTTTACCACCTTTTCCATCGCGCTCTTGTTCTTTAATGAAAAAATGTATGGCAGCTATACCTTCGGTTTCGCACTATTACTGTTATTGATTTCGCTTGGTGTTTCATTTCGCGAAATTCTGATGTCGGGTGGCGCACTGAAATTCGAGCTCCATGAGATGGAAGAGGTGCTCCGGCAGGAGGAAGAAAAGTAATGAATTCCATTAGCCACTTAATTTTTTTACTTTTGCAACCCTTTAACAGGAGAGGTGCCTGAGTGGCCGAAAGGGCCGGTTTGCTAAACCGTTGTACCCTGCAAAGGGTACCGAGGGTTCGAATCCCTCCCTCTCCGCAGTGGCAGGTCAGGAGATCGTTCTTTTCGGGGTGTTGTACAGTTGGCAATTTGTCCCGACTGGTCGGGAAGGCCGCAGGTTAAATAGGTATTAAGCGTTTTTCTTTTTCGGGGTGTAGTACAGTTGGCAGTATGCCTGCTTTGGGAGCAGGAGGCCGCAGGTTCGAGTCCTGCCACCCCGACGTAATACCGGAAAGGGTTTCAGCGAAAGTTGCAACCCTTTTTCTTTTTTACTCCAGTTCGTCTGGATCTACATTCGCTTCCTGTTAAACACTTGGAGATAGCATCCAATAAATCAGCATCGTCTTCTGAACCGATATCGGGCAAGTTGAAAAAGTGACTTATTCAAAATTGATTGTAAGCAATAAGGCTGATTAAAAATCCGCATCTCAAAACTCCGATTGCAAATCATACTAAAAGGAAAAACAAAATGTTGGCAGACATGAACAGGAACAAATATTTTTGAAAACATATCAGCAGCAAACATGCTCCATTTTGCAAAGCAGATAGTTGCGATTACACCAGGAAAAAGGTGCTTAATTTGCTCTCTGATCAGTGGATCAGTTTAACCGTACCCGTTAACATGAAAGAAAATGACCGTTAGCATCATGGCTTTTGGCATCGTCAGGGAAATATTCGGAAGCTCTTCCATTGTGATGGATGTGCATGATGGTTGCAGTGTGCAAACACTGAAACAAGACCTGCAAAGTAAATTTCCCGGATTGGCGGATCTGTCTTCTTTCCTGATTGCTGTTAACAATCACTATGCAACGGGAGAGCAACAGTTGGTTCCGGAAGATGAAATCGCCGTGATACCACCGGTGAGTGGAGGATGAACAAATGGTTGCAAACGATTAAAGCCGGCAGGAAGTACTGCTGATGATTATTGCTGACTTCGGTTGCAGGATCTTACGGAATTGATAACATGATAAATATTCAGCTTACAGACCAACCCCTTCAACTGTCGTCCTGCATGGATTGGGCGATGGATCCGGCATGCGGAGCTATTGATGCTTTTATCGGAACAGTGCGGACAAGCACGATGGAAAAAAAAGTGTTGCGCCTTGAATTTGAAGCTTATGAAAGCATGGCATTGGCAGAAATGAAGAAAATAGCGGAAGAAGTGCTTCAGCAATTCAATGTACTAAAGATACTGATTCATCACCGCACCGGCACATTACAGACCGGAGAA
The DNA here is from genome assembly GCA_019694975.1 of Chitinophagales bacterium. NCBI lineage: Bacteria > Pseudomonadati > Bacteroidota > Chitinophagia > Chitinophagales > Chitinophagales bacterium. The sequence continues at coordinate 293,873 of JAIBAY010000004.1, read as the reverse complement.
ATTCCGGTCATAATTATGGTGGCTGCTCCAAACCGCGATGCTGCATTTGACGGCTGCCGCTATGCGATAGATACGCTGAAAAAAACGGTGCCGATCTGGAAGAAAGAAATTTTTGAAGATGGCGAAATCTGGGTGGCCGCTCATCCATAGTTTATTTTCTCATCAACCTCCAATAGTCGCCATCGACTCATGCACCTGCATCTTATCATTGCGCTGTAGTTCAGCTGTTTTTCCATCAGGAGCGCGATGGCGGATCGCATGCATCAAAGCCGCTTCCAATGCTTCATCTGATGAGGTTTGACGTATCATCTGCTTAACATCCAATACTCCATGATCATACAGGCAGGTCTTCAGCATGCCCTGCGGTGTAATGCGTAAGCGGTTGCAGGTGCCGCAGAAGGTGCGGGAGTACGCGGCGATGACGCCTACCTTTCCACGATGGCCGGGTATGTGATAGTTATATGAAGTAGAAAAAGGTCCATCCTCCGCTTTGATGATGGAAGGAAATTTACCGGTGATTAAGGCCATGATGCGCTGATAATTCCACGGCAATGAATCAGCATGAAATCCTCCGCCATTGAATGGCATTTCTTCAATGAATCGTACACTCACCGGCAAATCTTTGGTGAGTTCCGTCAATGGAATAATATCCTGCACATTCTTTTCTCCCATCACCACGGCATTCAGTTTGACATTGATGCCATGTTCAAGCAATGCTTCCAATGTTTGCAAAACGCCGGGCAGTTCATCACGTCTGGTGATGGCGAAAAAGCGATTGCGGTCCAATGTGTCTAAGCTCAGGTTGACAGATTGCACGCCCATCTTCTTGAGTTCAGGAACCAATGGCGCAGTCAGAACACCGTTGGTGGTGAGCGTAAGCTCCCGCAGTCCATTAATTTTTGAAATGGACCATAACAATTTCATGATATCAGTTCGTACAAATGGCTCACCGCCTGTAATTCTAATTTTCTCCACGCCCATTCTAACCATCAGGGAACACAGTCGAAGCATCTCTTCAAACGTCAGCAGCTCCTTTCTTGCCAGCCAGTCAATTCCTTCTTCGGGCATACAATAAAAACAGCGCAGGTTACAACGGTCAGTTACCGCCAGCCGAAGGTAGTTGATGATTCTGCCGTGATTGTCTATCAACATGAATGGTCTGTTGTTTTACCTGCTGAATTTGCGTTCAGGAAGATTCAGATGATTGGTGAAAGTAACAGTAATTCACCGGTTCGTACCGTAACTTATGCAGCATAATGCATGTCAGTGCGTTGTAACTTATAAGCGAAAAAAAGGCTGCCTCCATGGAAGAAGACAGCCCTGACACAAGGTCAATCCAAGTGGAACAAAACCGTTAACTTATCGTTACCGGAGCTGTCCATGCCTGATTTTCAGATTGCATGAATACCTCCTTTTTCTTTGATGAAATTTAAAAGTATAAAAAAGAGATAATTCCAAGAAATAAATAGTCCTGCACTGAAGATTCATGACAGCACGTATGCAAATAAAACAGCCGCGAATTTCTTCGCGGCTGTTATTTTTCAAGACGGGCTGATTATGAAATGCTCAGCTGAATCTTTTTCTCAATGTCACCAACTGCTTCTTTAAATTCTTTATCGGTATCCATCAGGTCGCGGACGGCCTGGCAGGAATGTATGACGGTGCTGTGGTCGCGGCCGCCGAAATGACGGCCGATTACCTTCAATGAATTCTTGGTAAAACTTTTTGCCAGGTACATGGATAACTGCCTTGCCTGCACCACGGCACGCTTCCGTGTTTTTTCTTTCAGCTTATCCATCGGCACGCTGAAATACTCGCAAACGGCTTTCTGGATGAAATCAATAGATACTTCGCGGGAAATGCTTTTGACGAAATTCTTGATGATCTTCTTTGCAGTTTCGAGATCAATATCTTTCTTATTCAGGGATGACTGCGCCAGCAATGAAATCAGGGCGCCTTCCAGTTCACGAACATTTGAGCTTACATTATACGCCACAAACTCAACCACATCATGCGGCAGTTCAATGCCGTCGGCATACATTTTCTTTTCCAAAATCGCCATGCGTGTTTCAAAATCAGGAACACTGATGTCGGTAGTGAGCCCCATCTTAAACCGGGAGAGCAACCGTTCTTCGATGCCTTCCAGGTCGCGGGGCGAACGGTCGGAAGAGAGAATGATTTGCTTTCCGGACTGGTGCAGGTGATTAAAGATGTGGAAGAAAATATCCTGTGTGCGGTCTTTATTGGCAAAGAACTGAATATCATCTACCATCAGCACATCAATCATCTGGTAGAAATGAATGAATTCATTCACCGCATTATTCTTCAGGTAATCAATGAACTGGTTGGTGAATTTTTCAGACGGTACGTATAATACCGTCTTATCGCTGAAATTCATCTTCACCTGGTTGCCGATCGCATGCAGCAAATGTGTTTTACCCAAACCAACGCCGCCATGCACGACCAAAGGATTGAAGGAAGTACCACCGGGTTTGTTAGCCACCGCAAAACCAGCTGATCTTGCCAACCGGTTACAATCACCTTCCACAAACGTGTCGAATGTATAATTCACATTGAGCTGTGAATCGATCTGCACCTTTTTCAAACCCGGAATCACAAAAGGATTCTTGATCTGATTACCCAGTACCATGGGCGCCAGCAGGTCCTGGTTCTTGCTGTTGCCGGTATTATTGGTAGGAAGATTAACCGTATAAGGCGCATTGCTGCCGGAATTACCATCCATCACAATCTGGTATTCGAGGCGGGCATCTTTATCAAGTTCGCGTTTTAATGTTTTGCGGAGCAGGGTTACATAATGCTCTTCCAGCCACTCATAAAAAAACTGGCTGGGTACCTGTATTGTTAAAACATTCTTTTCAAGCTTAATCGGTTTAATGGGTTCAAACCAGGTTTTATAGCTCTGGAGGTTGACATTATCTTTGATAATCTTCAGGCAATTTTTCCAAACATCCTCAGCAGTTCTGCTCATACGGGTTACTAATTTTTTATAGTTGGTGTTAAGAATTCAAATCTGTTCCAATGTATCTATTTCCAGCGGGAATAGTGCACAAAAATGCGCGAAAAAAAATTGCAAAAAAATAACCTTCACCTCTTGACTTTTTCCTGAAGATTACAATCTGCAATCTGTGTGTGGAAAAAAAAATCAATTTCATTCAAACGCACGTCAGTTGCGAATATCGTGTCGATCATGATTATTGTTACAGAGAGAAATGATGTACTGTCAATGCTTTCAGCGCGATACATCATGGTATTTTTTCCTGCGCTCCAGTGATCAATTATTTTTCAAATGAAAAATACGGATTAATGCACTACCGGTCGTTTTCAAAACAAGAAAGTTGCAATGTTCTTCCGCGCAGTCAAGACAGTCCAATCAAAGCAGCTTTAACAGCTTACTGATTCACTGTGCAACCCATGCGATGCACTGCTTTCTTCATCCGTTGTTTTTTACACACGGTATTCACCGTACACTTTACGAAGCGTATCGGCAATTTCTCCCAGCGTGGCATACTGCTCCACGGCTTCGATCACAACGGGCATCACATTCACCGCTTCGCGTGCATGTTGTTCCAGCTTTTGCAATAATGTCTTTACGGCATCATTATCGCGTGCTGATTTTAATGCTTTCAGTTTCTCTATCTGCACCTGCCTGATAGCATCATCCACGCGGAGTATGCCGGTATGATCTTTTTCCTGCGTTGTAAATTTGTTAACACCAACAATCACCTTGCTGCCTTCCTCAATCTGTTGCTGATACCTGTAGGCAGCACGCGCAATTTCATCCTGCAGGAAGCCTTCTTCAATTGCCCTGACAGACCCGCCCATTGCATCAATCTGCTCCACGTATTTCCAGGCAGCGGCCTCCATTTCATCCGTTAACTGCTCCACGAAAAATGATCCTCCTAGCGGATCCACCGTCTGCGTGATACCGCTTTCATATGCAATCACCTGCTGCGAACGTAAAGCCAGGCCGGCAGCAGTTTCCGTAGGAAGGCTTAACGCTTCATCATAACCATTCGTGTGTAACGATTGCGTGCCGCCCAGCGCTGCAGCCATAGCCTGTATCGTCACCCGCACTATATTATTCATGGGTTGCTGTGCCGTGAGTGTGGAGCCTCCTGTTTGTGTATGGAAGCGCAGCATCTGTGCCCTTGGATCTGTTGCTCCGAGATCACTGGTGATTTTCGCCCACATTCTTCTGGCAGCCCTGAACTTGGCCACTTCTTCAAAGAGGTTATTGTGCGCATTGAAGAAGAAAGAAATTCTCCTGGCGAATACATTAATATCCAGTCCGCGGTCAAGCGCCGCCTTCAGGTAGGATTTGCCATTTGATAAGGTGAATGCGATTTCCTGTACGGCCGTGGATCCTGCTTCGCGGATGTGATACCCTGAAACGGAGATCGTATTCCAGGCCGGTAACTCCTTGCTGCAGTACTCGAAGATATCCGTGATCAGCCGCATAGACGGCTGCGGCGGATAAATGTATGTGCCGCGTGCAGCATACTCTTTCAGGATATCATTTTGTACGGTACCGGAAATTTTTTTGAGATCAGCACCTTGTCTTTTTGCAAGCGCAATGTACATGGCCAGCAGGATATAGGCTGTTGCATTGATGGTCATAGACGTGGTGATGCCCTGCAGCGGTATACCGGCAAATAATGTTTCCATGTCTTTTAATGAATCAATGGCCACGCCTACCTTGCCAACTTCACCATCCGACATTTCATGGTCTGAATCATAGCCTATCTGCGTGGGCAGATCAAATGCCACCGATAATCCGGTTGTGCCCTGCTGCAGCAAATAATGATACCGCTTGTTCGACTCTTCCGCCGTTGAAAAGCCGGCATACTGCCGCATCGTCCATAATTTATCACGGTACATGCTGCCGTGGACGCCGCGCGTAAACGGGAATTCACCCGGCTCTTCTTGCTGAGCATGCATCAGCTCTTTATAAACACGTTTGATTTCAATACCTGCATCGGTGGTGTAAGATCCGTCTGCTGCTTTTACAGTTGACCTGGAAGATTCCATGGTGTGTTATGGGTTGTAACTGCTAAGATAAGGAAGGTTGGTTTGGCAGCATGACCACTGCAGTAAAACAATCATGCTTCAGCTGCCTGTTGATGACACTTCATCATGTTGCCAGAGCCCGTATCTCTGTTTCAAAAGATCTTCTTCACTTCCGTCTTTAACGTGTCGAGGGCCTTTTGTGTCGGCATCACTTTTTCGTTATTGATAAAATATTCAATAATTGCGCGGCTCAGGTCTTTGCCGGTGGCGGTTTCAGGAAGATCAGCCGACACATGATTGATGATGCTAATAATTTCTTCCTTCACCTGAACAATCATCATCCACACCGGTGATGAAACGTAGATCTGTTGTGATAGGTTATGTTCAAATTCCAGGCGTATATTGGAAATGAGCGACAATTGCAGGTCGCGTGCACTCATGCCAGGCTTATTTACACGGGAAATGATATTGGTGGGTGTAATTCTTTCGAGCAACAGTGTTAGGCGCTCATAGGCTTGCAACCGCAACGGCAATGAATCTTTATAGTGAGCAGCCCTCAACTCCAGGTCCTTTTTACTTCTTTCACCGCTGATCAATACCCGGATGAGTGTATAGGCGGTTAAAAAAGTGATCAGGGAAGGGATGGTATATTTTAATATCTCAGTTACGTCGGAAAAAGTCATGTGAAACGGATTGTATTGCTGACGAAAGTACTATAAAACAGAGCAATAAATGAACGTGTTTACTTTGTAGTTTGTTGCGTAGTTTTGCTCATCAAAATTATTTCAGACATGAACGATCAATCAGTTGAGAAAGAAATGAGTGTAGCCGGGAACCCGGTTGCATTAACGGCAAGTGCAGTTGCGGAAATAAAACGGCTGCTTGTGGCAGAAGCGGTTTCGCCGGATCATGGATTGCGCGTTGGTGTAAAGGGTGGCGGCTGTTCGGGCATGACCTATGTTTTAGGATTTGACAATAAGGAAGAAACGGATGAAGAATTTATGATTGATGGCATCAGGGTGCTGATGAATCCTTCGCACCAGTTATATCTATTCGGCATGCAAGTCGATTTTCAGGAAGGGTTGAATGCAAGAGGTTTTGTTTTTAACAATCCGAATGCCACCAAGACCTGCGGCTGCGGCACTTCATTTTCCGCATAAATGGATTTATGTTACCTGCTGCTTCGATGAAACCGGTATATCATTGCCGTCGCCATCATGACAGGATTACGCCGCGTTTTTCATCCGGACCGAAATCAATTTTATCTCTTCCCGACACAGGTATAGGAAGCCTTTGCATATCATGAATATTCATTACGTATCCGGCCGGTGCAATAATCCAAATAAAAATATGGATTCAACAATCGTGCGTTGAAACGGAACCGGTAGCATTATCTTCCCTTTCAAAAAAATCACTCCTGATCTGCCGTAGTGCCTCCAGCACATTTGCTTTGAAGATGTCAAATTGTTCAAGCACGGCATCCTGAACCTTACCGGATAAAGGCAACTGGTGCATATCATCCACAAATGAACTTTGATCGCGGATGCTTAGCATCGAGATGTTGGTCTTAATCTTATGCGTTCCGGCCTTTGCGGCTGCCGCATCATTGCGCAAGAGCGAACGCTCAATCAGCTCGAGTTCTTTAGGTGTCTCTTCCAAATACATCTGCAGAATTGGAAGGATGGCATTCATCTCATTATCAAAATAATCATTCAGAAAAAAAAGATTGTATTGCTTTTCTGCCCCCATTGCTCAAATGATGTTTATTGTTTATAAATCCCCGGTTGAAATTAACAGAATTATTCAACAATAAACCTGCTGATGCCGGTTGCGACCCCGCCGGATTTTAACTGCAGGAGATAGGTGCCCGGTGGTATTGCCGGCAGGGAAAAAGGCTGATGGATTTGCCGGCATTCAAACTGAAAGATTTTTCTACCTGAAAGATCTATGACCATTGCCTGCAGCGGAAGCAACAGCTCGCCGTTTAATTGCAGGATGCCATGATCATGAACAGGATTGGGAAGAATGGTGAATTCATCCGTAGGATCCTTTATTTTTTCCGTACCGGTAACCAGTTCAATTTGGCTGACCATGGTGCTGTCGCAGCCATGTTCATCCGTCGCAGAAAAAGTAACCCAGTATGATCCGGTAAACGGATAGCTGTGTGACGGATACAAATCGATGGTGTTTTCAGGCGATCCGTCGCCAAAGTTCCAGCTGAAAAAAGCAGGAGTGAAAGGCGCGCCGGGTGAAAAAGTTGCATTCACACCCGAGGATAAATAGGTAAAGGAAACAGGTGGTTTAGAAAAAATTTCCAATGGCATTTCAAGGGAAGCCGCACAGGATGACAGACTTACGGTGTCATTGCCCGCTTCAGCAAAAAAAAAGGCGGTATTGATGGCTTGTGAAAGTAGGTTTCCATTCAGCTTCCATTCAAATGCCGCTGAACTAACCGTAGTATTGTTGAAGAATACTGCCTGATCTTCGCAGGGCGAACTGTCGTCAGCCGTAAAACTCACATCAGCAGGACAAGGTATGATTCCGGCCGCATCCAGCTTCACCACATAGCCATCCGGATTATATGCGCCAAATCCTTCCGTTTCGCCCACAACATAAATGTTGCCATCTGCAGTGTACAGCAAGCTAAAAGCGATTTCATTCTTCAAACCTCCATAGTGATGCGACCAGGCTGTATCACCGGTCAGATTGGTTTTCACCAGCAAAAATTCACTGCCTTTAACCTGGCTGAAAGTGTTTCCGGTGATGAGGAACCCATCGGGCAATGCAGCGAATCCATAGCCAAAGTCGCCGGCATGCACGGCAACGGGAAAAGTAACTGCATTTAATCCGGCGGAATCCGTCTGAATAATCTTGATGAACCCGCTGTCGGCTGTCGTTGGCTGATTAGCCAGCAGATAAAAATTGCCAACAGCATCTTCGGCAGCATCGTAACCATAATCAGTGCCCGCACTTTCAAATGCCTGCGACCATTGCATGACAAGGTTGCTGTCCACTTTAACGGCATATACATCAAAGGTGGGAGTGAATGAATTGCTGTTCCCGATCATCAGATAGCCATGGTCATGGGTAGGAATCACCTTTTTCAAAATATCTGAGCCTGTTCCACCATAATGTGCTTCTGCCAGCTCATTCCCATCTTCATCAACAGTCACCAAAAAAAAATCGAAACTGCCATAGGTATTAGAATTCGTGCTTCCTGCCAGCAAAATCCTGTTGCCGGACATGGTAGCGGCACTGACGCAATAATCTCCGCCATTGGCACCATAGTAATTTTGCCATACAGCATTACCGTTGAAGTCTGTCTTCACTGCAAAAAAATCGTAGGTATTGTTCGACGGATTCAGTGATTGGCCTGCAAACAGGTAACCGTCAATCAAACCGGTGATAGCATAGGCGTAGTCCGGAGAACTGCTGCCGAATGTCTTTGTCCAAAGTGTATCACCATCGGTATTCATGGATACCACATAAAAATCAGGATTGTTTACAGTGCCATATCCAAAACTCTCGGTATAACCGGCTGTTATCAGGTTGCCGTCATCCGCTGCATAGATGGTACGCAGTATTTCATTTGCGCTGCCTCCATACACCTTTTCAAAACCTTCCTGGGCAAAGAGGATACCGGCCATCAGCAGCAGGCCAATGAGTATGTAAAGTGTTTTTCTCACTGCTTAAAAGTAAAGAAATACATGCATAAGCCACAGCCGTTGCGCTGCTGCACTTTGTTTTCAGGCCAATACTATGGCACAACATGAATCTCCTTAATTTTACCAAAAATTATAGTATGGAATTCAGGATTGAAAAAGATACCATGGGGCAGGTGCAGGTGCCTGCCGATAAATACTGGGGTGCGCAAACACAGCGGTCAACTGAAAATTTCAGGATTGCGCAGGACATCAACCGGATGCCTAAAGAAATCATCCGTGCCTTTGCTTATCTGAAAAAGGCGGCAGCACTCACCAACCTCGAATTGGGTGTTTTGCCGAAGGAAAAATGCGACCTCATCGGTAAAGTTTGTGATGAAATACTGGAGGGCAAGTTAGATGATCAGTTTCCACTGGTGGTGTGGCAAACCGGAAGCGGCACGCAGAGCAATATGAATATGAATGAGGTGATTGCCTATCGCGCCCATGTGTTGCATGGCGGCAAACTCACTGATGAAAAAAAGGTGCTGAATCCGAATGATGACGTCAATAAATCGCAGTCTTCCAACGACACCTTTCCTACGGCGATGCATATTGCCGCCTATCGCATATTGACTGATACCACACTGCCCGCATTGCGCACACTACGCGATACGCTGGCTTACAAATCAAAAGAATTTATGCAGGTGGTGAAGATCGGCAGAACACATTTCATGGATGCAACGCCCCTGACCGTTGGACAGGAACTTTCCGGCTATGTCTCGCAGCTGAATCATGGCATAAGGGCAGTTGAAAATACCTTACCGCACCTGGCGGAACTGGCACTGGGAGGCACAGCAGTGGGAACAGGGTTGAATGCGCCAAAAGGATATGATATAAAGGTGGCAGCCCAAATTGCCGAAATCACCGGTTTGCCTTTCGTTACCGCGGAGAATAAATTTGAATCGCTGGCAGCACATGATGCTGTGGTAGAAGCGCATGGCGCCCTGAAAACCGTTGCCGTAAGCCTGATGAAAATAGGCAATGACATCAGGATGCTTTCTTCCGGTCCGCGCGCCGGCATAGGCGAATTATTTATTCCCGACAATGAACCGGGCTCATCTATCATGCCCGGTAAAGTAAACCCGACCCAATGCGAAGCGATGACGATGGTAGCCGCGCAGGTGCTGGGTAATGATGTAGCCATTAACATCGGAGGCGCTAACGGTCATTTTGAACTGAATGTTTTCAAACCCATGATGATCTATAATTTTTTGCACTCGGCGCGGCTGATCGGCGATGTGTGTGTTTCCTTCAATGATAAATGCGCCGTGGGTATTGAGCCGCTGCAGGAGAATATCAGCAGGCATGTGAACAATTCGCTGATGCTGGTAACCGCACTGAACACGAAGATCGGTTATTATAAAGCTGCAGAGATTGCGCAGAAGGCACACCGTGAACATAAGACACTCAAGCAAACCGCAACCGAACTGGGCTATGTAACGCCGGAACAGTTTGATGAATGGGTGAAACCGGAAGAGATGGTAGGCGACTTGCTTTAACAAAGCATGAACATCATTTCAGTACATCTTCACGTGCTTTCCTGCTTTCCGAACCTTGCCTTCAGGTAAAGAAACACGGAAGGAATGAGGGAAATGCCGATGATACCCAACACAATCAATTCAAAGTTTTGCTGTACAAACGGAAGGTTGCCGAAATAATAGCCGGCATAGGTAAAGATGACCACCCATAAGAGGCCGCCGATAAAATTGTAAAGCATAAACCGAGTGTATTTCATTTGTCCCACGCCGGCAATGAACGGCGCAAACGTCCGGAGTATTGGTGCAAAACGGGTATATACAATGGTCATGGAACCATAGTTGTCAAAGAATTTTTTAGTACGGTCGAGGTATTCCTTTTTGATGAATTTGTAATTGCCATCGAACACCTTCGGGCCGATGTAACGCCCTACCGAATAGTTCAATAGGTTACCCGTGAAGGCAGCTATCACCATCAGGACCACGAGCAGGTGCACATTCAGTCCGCTGCCATCGAGTGCTGCAATGGCACCCGCGGCAAACAGCAATGAGTCGCCGGGCAGAAATGGTGTTACCACCAATCCTGTTTCACAAAAAATAATGGCGAAAAGTATCAGCAGGGTAAGCGTTCCATATTCTGAAACGAGCACCGCTAAATGCTTATCGATGTGCAAGACAAAATCAATCAGCGTGTGAACCAGCTCCATCCAAAAAAATTTCGGGCAAAGGTATTTAAATAATCGGGAGCGGCTTGCGAGCGACGGCGATCGTTAAATCGTAAGCGGATAGATGGATTAATCAAATGCTGCATCCTATCCAGCCAGGTGAAATATATGAGCCGGCTGCGGTCAACTGATATTTATTCCTGTTCGTTTTTTTATTTCGTGCCGACGAGGTCGGTGTTCAGGCCACACTCTGTTTTCTTCAGCCCAAACCATCGTCCTTCACGCGAACCGGTTTCCATTTCCAATTTACGCGTGCACGGCTCGCAACCGATGCTGAAGTAGCCTTTGTCTTCCAGCGGATGATGAGGAATATTGTATTCTTTGCGATAGGCGTAAATCATCTTCGGCGACCAGTCGAGCATCGGATGAAAACGGATGGTATTGAATGGCGCCGGTTCTTCGGTCTTGAAACTTTTTCTTACATCACTCTGATCGCCGCGTACACCGTTGATCCAGACATCATGCGCGGCAAGCACCGGTTCGAGTGGCTGTGTCTTATTCAGGTAGCAGCAGTAATCAGGGTCGGAAGCAAACAAGAGTTTACCTCCCGCGTCTTTTTGCATGCTCTTGGGCGTTAACGGAAAAACATTGCGTACATCCAGTGCAAACATTTTCGCGATGTGGTCTTTGAAAGCAACTGTTTCAGGAAAATGATAGCCGGTATGAATAAAAAAAACCGGAATGGATTTGTCAACGCGGCTGATGATATGCAGCAGCACCAGGCTGTGCGTCTGAAAAGAAGACGTCGTGAACATCTTCAACCCGTTTTCCCGGTAGGCGATGATTTTATCTTTGATGGCATTGAATTCCATGTGACAGATTTTGAAAATTCATCCGGATTTACAATGTAAATATACTGCGATGCCCATCATGACGTAAAAAGTAAGTCAGCTGCCAGGCTCATGCTTCACGCGGCGATTCCTGCTTCCATTCCTTGTTACGCAGGAGGATTAACAACACAACCGAGGAATTCAGCATGCAGCGATTTATTCGTCGCAATTAATTCCTTTCCGAACAAATAATTTTCACCGCCGCTGAAATCTGAAACCTGTCCGCCTGCTTCTTTTACAACCAGCGCGCCACCTGCAATATCCCAGGCATTAAGGTTGTATTCATAAAAAGCATCCAGCCTTCCGCAGGCAACATAAACCATATCCACCGCTGCTGACCCCAACCGGCGGACACCATGACTGTTTTGAAACAGGTACTTCAGCGTGTTAAAGAAACGATCCATGTGCGTAAAACTTTTATAGGGGAAGCCGGTTGCACATAGTGCATTTCGCAGCGCATCCGTCGCTGTTACACTGATTTTATTTCCATTGAGAAAAGCGCCCCCGTTCTTCCAGGCATAAAAACATTCATCCAGGTTTACTTCATACACAACACCCACCAGCAATTCATTTTTTTGAAGCAGTGCAATGCTGACTGCAAATAAGGGTATGCCATGAATGAAATTAGTGGTACCGTCCAGCGGATCAATGATCCATCTTAAATCCGTTCCGGTGTCATCCACCGTTTTCTCTTCTGTTAAAAAACCAGCATCGGGTAAGGCAGCGCGCAATCCCTGCACAATCATTTTTTCTGCAGTCACATCCACGTAAGAAACAAGATCGCGTTCACCCTTTTGCTCGACGCTCGACTGTGCAAACTTTTTTCGCTCTTCCCTGATGAAAGCGCCTGCCTGACGGGCAATGTCTGCTGCCTGGCGGCAAATGATCTCCAGATTCATTTTTGATAATTTTTTAAACTTAACGTTTGTATTAATTGCTTATGGCGTCTTGCCTGCTCAAATTAAAACAATGTGGAACAAAGCAGCAAGGAAGGGTGGATACATGGCTTTAGGAAGGCAGGCACAAGTCTTCCCTGCCCCGGGGCATTGCCAGGACTTGCCCGTGTGAGCGTTACACGGATACACTATCCGTTTAATGCGACACTTTAAATCTGCTTAATTCCTGCCCGTTTCGCCCATGCAAGGAGCGCCAGCAAAATACTCATCAATATGGCTGCCCTTCCGATATAGTCACCATAGCGAACATAAAAAGTGAATGCTGTGTTTGCATGTAAAGTTGCTTTTATGGCTGCCGGCTTCCACCACGCTGTGGCCTGTGAAACATCACCACGCTGATTGATGAAGGCGGAAGTGCCGGTGTTTGCAGCCTGTGCCACATCTCTTCTTGTCTCAATGGCCCGCAACCTGGCATATTGAAGGTGCTGCCTGTAGCCGGCCGTATTTCCCCACCAGCCGTCATTGGTGATGATAAATAAAAGATTGCCGCCACGCCGCACATATTCGGTTGTATATTCTCCATAGATGGATTCGTAACAAATCATCGGACCCACTCCGGTGGAATCGGCGTCACGAAAAACATCTCTGTGTTCCTGTTTTCCAAGGCTGCCGCTAATGCCTCCCATCTGAATGGCCAGCGGCTCTAAAAATCTGAAGAGTTGCGGATAGGGCATTTGTTCCACTCCCGGAACCAGCTTTGATTTGTGATAGACCGGAATGTTGCCGGATGAATCAAGCTGTATGGCTGTGTTAAACGCATCATACCAGAAATGACCATTAGCGGCATAACGCGCGGTAACAGTTTCTTTGGTATCATACTTTTTGTAAGCATTTATGCCGGTAACCAGCTTCAGCTGCGGATACGGCAACAAAAATTGTTTGAGTGCGTCAATGGTTTTATCGGCGGAAAGGTCATTGAGAAATATTCCCTGCGGAATTGCGGTTTCAGGCCATACCAGGTAATCCGTTTCTGCATCAATGCTTTTTTGGGAGAGCTGCAACAAGGCGTCCAGTTGTTTATCCAGCGTGGTGAAGTCGAATTTTTCATTGTATGGATCAATATTGGGTTGAATCAACACCACTTCTTTACCTGCGCCTTTTTCCCGGTAGGAAAAATAAACAGCCAGGGAAAAGGCAACCGGCAAAAGTATCAGCAATGCAACCGGCAAATAATTTTTGCTGAATAATTTTCGCTCCTTTGCCGAAGGCTGTGCGCTTTGCACACTCCCTTTTATCAACTGATAAATAAGAATATTGGCAGTCAATATCCAGGCTGTTCCGCCAAAGACGCCAGTGTATTCATACCATTGCACCACCTGTGGAAACTGCGCGAAGCCATTGCCCAGTGTAAGCCACGGCCAGGTGAGATCCCACCGCAGGTGAATGTATTCGAAGGTGATCCAGTAGGCCACCAGTGAAACATAGCCCCACGTTTCACCGAGTTGCTTCTTGGTGCGGTGAAAGCCAAGCAAGGGAATGCACATAAGCAACGGGTTGGCGGTGTTGGCAAAAATTCCGGCAAAAGCGGTAGAGATATCTTTGGTTCCAAAATAGGTGGCACCGACCCACCACGTTGTGCCGATATTCCATATGAACAAAGCGAGATAGCTGTAACCGAAAAAATTTCCTGCGGAATGAGCGGCCTTGCCACAGGTATCCTCGAGCCAGAGAACAGGCACGAAGCCGATAAACAACAAAGGAAAAAAAGGCAGTGGCGGCCATGCTAACCACAGTAAGATGCCGGCGGAGATGGCAAGAAAGTATTTAGTTGATTTACGCATGTGCTTCGATGTAAGTTGTAATAAACAGTCAGCCCGCTCCTTCAATTACCACTACAATCTCACCCTTCACCGGTTTGGTTTTATAATGCGAAAGCAAGGTAGTGGCCGTGCCTCGCTGTGTTTCTTCAAACATTTTAGTCAGTTCGCGGGATACACTTATTTTCCGGTGTGCCCCGAAAAATTCGCACAGCTCTTCCAGCAATTTATCGAGCCGGTTCGGTGATTCATAGAGGATGATGGTACGTTTTTCCAAAGCCAGCGATTTCAGTCTTGTCTGCCTTCCTTTTTTTTGCGGGAGGAAGCCGGCAAAGAGAAATTCACTGGCAGGAAATCCCGAAACCAGCAGTGCCGGCACAAATGCAGTGGCGCCGGGCAAACACGTGACCGGAACATTTTCCTTTACACATTCGCGCACCAGCAGGTAACCTGCATCGGAAATGCCGGGAGTGCCGGCATCGGAAATCATGGCCAGTTGTTCGCCATGCTTCAGGCGTTGCACCAGTTGCGCCGTTACTTCATGCTCGTTGTGCTGATGGTAGGGAATCATTTTGGTGTCAATTGCAAAATGCTGCAGCAAAATCCCCGACTTGCGTGTGTCTTCGGCCAGTATCAGCTGCGCTTCCTTCAGCACCCTGATGGCGCGCAGTGTCATGTCTTCAAGGTTGCCGATGGGTGTGGGTACGATATAGAGCATGAACGGTATTAAACATTACAAGGTGCACAAACAACGAATGGCATGGGTTAAAAAGTGCCGGCAAATTCTGTCAGCAACCGGAACAGGTTATCATAAGCGGTTAACGGCAGTGTCTGCGCACGGTCATACACATCATGGTAAGCCGCAATGCCGCCCATGGTATAGATGAAAAAGCAGGGAACTCCCTTTTCAAAAAACGAATAGTGATCACTGTTGGCGGCCTTGCCTCTCGGGGAAACAACTTTCAGCAGTTGCTCTTTTTCATTCAGCACAACCAGTTGCCTGAACGGCTGTGGAAATTCAGTGCCGTTTACCACTTTAATGCCTTCATCTCCTGTTCCGACAATATCAAGGTTTACTAAAAATTTAATGTTACCTAACGGGAAAAGCGGGTGATGCACGTAATACTGTGAACCCAGCAGCCCCAGTTCTTCACCGCTGAAAAACATAAATGCCACTGAGTACTTCGGCGGATGCGCCGTATAATATTTTGCCAGGTTCATCACCATGGAAGTGCCGCTGGCATTGTCATTCGCGCCGGGGAAATAGGTGCTGTCGCCCATCTGACCAAGGTGATCGTAGTGTGCGGTGAATACCAGGAAGGAATCAGGCACAGCTGTTCCTTTAACGAACCCGATCACATTTTGGTTGCTGTAGTTTTTCTTCCATTTACTTTCAATGTCAACTGTTACCACTGTTTTTTTGGTTGCAGGCAGGTTGCCTTTTACCTGCAGCCAGCACCATGGCAATTGTTCCTGCGAAGCATGCCAGGTGAGCTTATCCGCTGAATATTCCACCACACCTTTTGCGCCGAATGCATTTGTTGTTTGCAGCGACTCTTGCCAATTCGCATACTGCGCCACCGTAAACTGATCCTTCGGAACAAGTAAAAAAATCTGCCGGTTGCTTCGTTCAGACAAATCGCTGCACAGTTTATAGACTGCTGCGCGGGAAGTATCTGCTGCCGGTAAACTGATTTTTCTTGTGGCAAATTTTCCGCGGCAGGAGCCTGAAGCGGCATTCACTAAAAAATCCTTGCCCGGCGACAATACCGTATCATTCACCGAAAAATGCAGGGCACCCGGAAAAACATTCACACTGAGCGGATATTGCTGGTAATAGCTTTCATGAAATGACTGCAACCCGCTTTCCTGCAGCGAGTGCCGGATAAATTCAGCAGCTTTCCAGTCGGCAGAATCCACATAACCTCTTCCGTTCATGGCGGATGAAGTAAGTGTATCAATCACCCTCGTGGCATAATCAATGGCAGATGACTGCGCGGTTACATCCGATACTGTAATGAAAACAATCAGCGTCAGCCAATGCGGGCAACATCGCAGCTGCAATGGTATATGCTGAAGAGCACGAAGCGGCAGGCTGCCATACCTGTTTTTCACCAGGCTGCTATTCATGCACTTCGCATTCAAAATATTCCATCACCGGATTCGCCAGCAGTTTTTTGCAGGCTGCTTCGGCAAGCGTTTTGGCTGCATTGGCATCATCTGCTTCAATCTTCAGTTGAATGTGTTTACCGATACGGACATCGCCCATTTCCTTCATACCAAGATTATTTAATCCGTGCAGCACCGCTTTGCCTTGCGGATCGAGTAATTCTTTAAGCGGCATAACTTTTATTTCGGCAGTGTATGTCATGATGAAAACGTTTTCAGTAGTCTGTTTTAATCGATGGATCTTTTCTTTTCACAAAAAAATATTGTGCCAGGCAAATGGCGATATACAGCAATATCACCGCTGCAATGCCTGCATATTTTAATACGATGATCAGCAAGATGCTGACGGCCAGGAAAATCAGCAGTACTTCATTTCCCTTCCAGCCGTATGATTTTGGTTTCAGTGCAAACATGGGTATTTCCGCTACCATCAGCCAGGAAAATAAAGCGATGGCAGCATACAGATACCATGGGTTCAGGATGTAAGGTGCCAGGTGAAAGGCATTCGTGAAAACCATCAGCGGCAGAGCTGCGGCAAACAATGCATTGGCCGGTGTAGCCAGGCCGATGAATCCTGTATGCTGCCTTTCATCTACATTGAATTTTGCCAGCCGGTAAACAGCACAGAGCGCCACCAGCAGCGATGGTAACTGGTAAGCTATCGGAATATTCAATGCATCGGGTTGCAGCTGCCAGGCACCGCCCAGCAATTGATAATAGATGCAGGTAGGTAACACGCCAAAGGTGACTGCGTCGGCCAGTGAATCCAGCTGCGCGCCAATCGGTGAATGGACTTTCAGCAGCCGTGCGAGAAAGCCATCGAAGAAATCGAGTACCGCGGCTCCAAAAATCATAAACGATGAAAGGTGAAGCCGGTTATTATATCCGAAAATAACGGCGAGGTTGCTGCCCGACGGATCGAGCTCTTTCAGTTCTATCGGGAAGATGTGATCGTTGAACGCAAAGAGGACACCCAAACAACCAAGCAACAGGTTGCCGAGGGTGAACATATTCGGAATGTGACGGACAAAAACCGGCTGTGACATTTACAATTAGGTGACGGCGAAGATACTCGCGTATTCTCAGAATCAGAAATGAAGTGCGCTGTGTACCGCCTGACTAATGGAGGAGCAGATCGAGAATCTTAGTCTCATGCCCGTCCACATTGGCGGATGAACCGGTGGCATACAGTACGGCTCCATTTGTATCAAGTTTTTCAGCATACACATAATAGGGGCCGTCCTGCAGGGGAAACAATGAATAATAACCCGACGATCCGGTTGTGGCAGATTTATCAAAGGCGGAAGGATGATCCTGGAATTGCACGATGGACTGATACAGATAAACCGTGACATCGCCGGCAGGCACCTCAAGCCGTGAAGTGTCGTTGATATAAGTCACTTTTCCCTGAATTACATTGCTGTTAGACTGACATGCATGCAGATGCAGCAGCAGCACGAACAACCATATTTTTAATGGCAACGACATGGTTCACCGCTTTACTGAAAGAAAGTACGGTTGCTGTGAAGTTACAGGAAGCGGCAACACTATCCAAAATAAATCTGTGCTGCAAAACCGCTGTGTTTTCCATTAAATAAATCATGCCATCAATTGCCTTATTGTGAGGCTGGCTGTTGCATCGAATGTTATCATGGTCTTCAGAAAAACAATTTTACCGTTTGTGTCCATGCAGGTGTCTGAACACTAACCAGGAAGATACCATTGCCGGGCGATGCAATATCAAAATTGTTGATGCCCGCTGAAAAGCTGATCGGCTGGCGGCTGACGATTCTTCCAGTCAGATCGTATAGGTAAATCCAGCCTTTGCCCTGTTCTGCCGACATTAACTCCATGGAATAACCTTGAGCTGAATGCGTGAATGTGGCACGTGACGGTGAAGTCCATTCGTCGGTTTCCTTTCCTGCCTTATTACAGTTTGCAATCTTCAGTTCGATCCTGTTGCCTGTTTTGTTCACCGTCAGCCCCTGTATGGTGAGCAGCCCGCCGGTATAAATAAAACTCCCGCTCTGT
Source organism: Chitinophagales bacterium (assembly GCA_019694975.1). NCBI lineage: Bacteria > Pseudomonadati > Bacteroidota > Chitinophagia > Chitinophagales > Chitinophagales bacterium. The sequence continues at coordinate 275,198 of JAIBAY010000004.1, read as the reverse complement.
ATCTTGGTATTTGATGCATCAAAGTTTTTCCACTTAATGGTTTGCCCGGATGCCGGATTAAAATTCTGCATCCGGCGAAACGTAATATCCGTTGAACAGGAATTGTATTGTTCCGGATCAAGCACACCACCTACATAAAAATCCTTTACGGAAACATTGATGGTGAAGTCGCAGATATTGTCGGTGATGCTGTCGTCCCAGTCGAGATAACCATTAATAGCACCGTATTTAGCACCCGATGATGGCGAACCATTGCCCGGATCCTGGTTCACTGAGCAATTGGAAAAGGCCGGGTAAGCTTTGTTGGAGCGGTACCTGAAAAAATCGGGTGTGGTTTCATCCGGCAGAAAATTTTTTCCGTCGCCGCCATGATTGCGCTGATCCCAATAGAAAACGCCGCCGACGTGATTCGATTCGAGGGAATCAAACCAAGAAATAATTTTACTCGACCAGGTGATGGTTACATCCTTTTTGCCATGCACATCAAACAGGAGTGGCAGGTTGAAATTTTCTTTGAGGTTCACCATTGTGCGTGCATCCAATGCCTGGTATACGGATAAGGGTGCACCTGTCGCCGGATCTGTTATGTCGGAGTTCAGGTTGCTGCTGCTTGCGCCCCACATCTCTTCATACAATTCTCCTTTGGAGCCAACGGGTTTTACAAACATGGGCTCTACCGTGGCATATACAGCACTGATCTCATCCGGGAAAAAGATGCCCGTAAGCAATGCGCCATAGCCGCTGGCGGAAACACCTTTTGTATAAACACGTGTGGAGTCAATCGGGAAATATTTCTTCGCCCAGCGGATGGCTTCTATATACCGCCGCTGACAATACATCTTAACCGTGCCGGCAACAGGAATCGGATTCTGATCCGTATAGATGTTGAAATTTTCATGGTAGCCTGCAAAGTACGTTCCGTCGCCAATACCCACGGATGTTCCGTTTGGCAACGGCAGCCAGTCATAAACGCCCATTACATAACAATTGGTGATATCACCATCCAGCCCTGCGCCGGATGTGATGGCGGCACCCGATCCTTCATAAACCACAATCAGCGGATAGGATGTGGCGCTACCTCTTTTGGTCAGGTAAAAATTGAAACCAAATGAACCGATGCTGTTCATGGCAGGATACAACGCCGTTTCCTGGTTATTTACAAATTGTGTGTAGTAGTCTTTGAATTCATTGCCCGGTGCAGTAACAGTTTGCTGAAATACCGGCCTTGGTTTCGCTACGGTCTCGCTCACTGCTGCAGATAGGCTGTTCTTTCCCACCGTAACCGTTTTTGACTCTACGGATGTGGTAAGATCGGTAACCGTTACCGCATAAAAGAATGGCAGGTTATCGGTACAGGTTATCACATACAAGCCCTGCGTGCTGCTCAGCGGCAGGCCCGTATCTTCAATTTTATAATATACATCGCCGGGCAGGTCTGCCGAAAGCTGAATATTTTGCGATGAATTATCCCGTACAAATCCCATCAACTTGGATGTAACAAGCTGACTGCTGGTTGTAAACTTGGCGGTGCTCCGGTAAATGTTGTATTGAAACTGCGATCCCGCCGGGTTGGTCCAGGTAAGAAAGACCTGGCCATTGCGATACGTTGCTTTCAGGTCGGTAACAATCGCGCCAAAGGATGATGCAACATGGCATAATGAAATGGGGATTAAAAGGATTAAAGCATAACTAAATTTTCTTAGATAGTGCGTAGCAGTAAAAGTCATTGGCATTGGTTTGGTTGGTTGAGTGTGTAGTTATCGTTAGGTATTTTATTCCTGTAATTGCCTTCTGAACCGCTGACAGGAAATATGCTGTGCCAGCTTCCATGCGACAGTGCCTGCAGCCGGCAGATCTAGTTTTACCGCAACTTCCTGTTGCATAACATCAGGCATGAATGAAGCAGAATGAATAGTGCCGGCAACGACAACGGCTGATCCGTTTTGTGCATCACCGTGCCCTTCTTTCCCTGAAAAAAACAAATGGCTATTCATACTGCTGTGTTTTACGTTATGATGGTCCCAGGGATCTGGAGTTCGATGGTTCAATGTATCTGTATCAATCCTGCCGGCATTTTTCATCCTGCAAACAATTACTGCAAAACTGTACGGTCGATTATCCGCTCATCCGGACAAACTTATCCATTGAACAGGTCTATGACTGCTGTCAGCATTAACTTATTAGATATTAATTAAATACTTAAAACAAGAAAACTTCTTCCGCCCCTGGCACGACAAACCGCAGCAGTCAGCAATAATCGGGCTAATAATTATTGAAGCCGGGGATGCAGTTATTTTTTTAGCAGCGGAATTTTAAGTGGCTGAACAGAAGCGAATAGGATATTAAATCAACTCCTGATATCGCGGATTTTTTATACACCGGGGAATGTGTCTTTTCATTTCAAGGCGAGCGTTTATGACTGTGTCCGCAAAATGATACGGTTGCCATAGCCAACGCTCCGGCTTCCACCGCATCCGTATTTTAAACGGTGCTTATCGTTTTTGGAGCAATGCTACATTTTCGACATGCTTGGTATGCGGGAACAGATCAAACGGCCGGATACATTCAATCGAATACGCAGTATTCAAAAGACTAAGATCACGAGCCTGTGTTGTTACATTACAACTCACATAAACAATGCGATCGGGCGCCATTTGCAGCAATTCAGCTACAACAGCATGATGCATACCTGCCCTTGGTGGATCTGTGATCACCACATCCGGCACGCCATTTTGCAAATGAAATGGCTGACCCGGAATTTTTGCAATGTCTGCAACATAAAATGATACATTACTGATATTGTTGAGCAATGCATTTGCTTTGGCATCTTCAATGGCCTGTTCAACCTGTTCTATACCGACCACCTTTCTGCAAGACCGTGCCAGGTACAGTGCAATGCTGCCTGTGCCTGTGTAAAGATCATATACCAGCTCATCTCCTTTCAAAGCGGCATATTCCTTTACGCAGGCGTATAACCGCGCTGCCTGCATCGTATTGGTTTGAAAAAAGGATTTTGCGCTGATCCTGAACCGTAGGTCATCGATGCATTCGTAAATCACATCGGCACCGGCATAAGTGATCACCGGCAGATCATAGATCGTATCATTCCTTTTCTGATTGATGACATATTGCAGTGAAGTAATCTCCGGAAACTGCAGGTGTAAAAAATGCAGGAGTCCGTCAATCATTGCCTGATCCGGCCGTGCAAAAACCACCAGCACCATTACTTCGCCCGTTGATGCCATCCTGATCATCAGGTTACGCATAAAGCCGCTTTGGTTCCGCAGGTAGAAATAATCATAATGATTGTCGAGTGTGTATTGCTTCACCGCCAGCCTGATACGGTTGCTGAGTGCTGGTTGCAAGTCGCATGATTTAACATCAAATACCCTGTCAAAAGCGCCGGGCAGATGAAAACCAAGAGCAGGTTGCGGTGGTTGCCCTTTGGCGGCATAATCTTCAGCTATCAGCCATTCTCGGTCGGAGAATGTAAATTCCAGTTTATTACGGTAATAGCGGTTCTGCTGCGCTCCCACCATCGGATCTTTTTTGCCGATCACCACTTTGCCCATTCGCTCCAGCGTATCAATCACCGATGCTTCTTTATAACGGAGCTGTGCTTCGTACTGCAGGTGCTGCCACTGACAGCCTCCGCATTTCCCAAAGTGCACACAAAAAGGTTGTTGCCGCAATGGCGATGGTTCCAGTATCTCCACCACGTCGGCTTCCATCCAGTCTTTTTTGTTTTTGGTGATGCGCGCTTTCACCGATTCACCGGGCACGGCACCTTTTACGAATACCACCTTGCCATCGTGGTGCGCAATACACTTCCCTTCATTCGCAAAGGCGGATACTGCCAGCTGAATTGTAATGGATTCTTTGTTATTCATGAGCGGGTGAAGGTACGCCGGCAGGCAATCAGTTGGTGTAAAAACAAGGTAAAGGTGCGACACCTGACAGCAGATAAAGGCCGCATGAATAAGTTATTGTTCACTTTGTAATGACGCCTGCTTTCTCCCTGTAACCGCAACAGGTTATCATGCCAGCCGGCATTTGTGGATAATTAGGTCATTACTTAAAAATAAATATCTTTGCGTCCTCCAAAAAAAATCCAAACCAACAGCATTTCCTCTCTTATGAAACGTACGTTAATCGTAATGGCGCTCCTCCTCGCCACCTTTTTTACTCATGCACAAGCTCCTGAAAACGCCACCCTGTTCACTATCGGAAATGAGAAAGTATCGAAAGATGAATTTGTGAAGGTGTACCAGAAGACCAATGTAAGCGGCGAAGCTGATTTCAGCGAAAAATCGTTACGCGACTATCTCGATTTATATATCAACTTCCGTTTGAAAGTAAAGGAAGCGCGTGATATGAAACTCGATACCACCGCCGCAGTGCTGAATGAATTCAAAACATACCGCAGCAAACTGACGCCCTCTTACATGTATGATACGGCCGTTGTCCGCGAAGCCTATAAACGGCTGCAGACCGATGTGCATGTTGAACACATCCTCGTAAAGCTGGATCCGAATGCTTCCCCTGCCGATACCTTAAAAGCATACAAGAAGATTTCCGCCTGGAGAAAGTTATTGGTAAGCGGAAAGAAGAACTTTAATACCCTTGCTGCAGATTCTTCCAGTGATCCTACGGCAAAAGACAACAAGGGCGACCTCGGATGGATTACAGCCATGCAGGTGATCTATCCGTTTGAATCCGCGGCGTACAATACTAAACCCGGCACTATCAGTTTGCCGGTACGTACCCGTTTCGGCTATCACCTCATTCAGACAATGGAAACACGGCCATCCCGCGGAACCGTTACCGTTGCGCATCTTTTTATTAAGGTGCCGAACAATGCAACCGATGAAGACAAGCAAAAGGCGAAGAGCAGGATTGATTCCTTATCAGGTGTGATTAAGAACGGCGGAAACTGGGATGAACTGGTGAAACAGTTTTCGCAGGATAAAACTTCATCGGCCAATGGCGGCAAACTGTCTCCGTTCGGCACCGGACAAATGGTAGCCGAATTTGAGAATGCCGCATTCAGTCTGAAAAATCCCGGTGATATCTCTGCGCCGGTACAAACGAAGTTCGGCTGGCACATTATCAAGCTGATTGAAAAGAAACCGATGGGCAGCTACGAATCGATGAAGGATGACATCCGCAAAAAAGTGGAAAACGGAACCTGGTCGGAGTATTCAAAACAGGCTTTCATCAATAAACTCAAAAAGGATTATAAGTACAAAGAAATACCGGGAACAAAAGATGAGCTGCGTCAGCGCATGGACTCCAGCCTGCTGAAAGGCAACTGGAGCGATACCCTCTGCCGCGGCATGGTTACACCCATGTTTGCACTGGCTGATGCAAATTACAAACCCGGCATCAAGCCATTCAGGCAGAATGACTTCGCTGATTTTATTGTGAAGAATCAGCGTAAGTATATGAACCTCGGCGGCATTGACAACATGTACAACAAGCTGTATGACCAATATGTGGCTGCCAGCGTAACAGCCTATGAAGATGAACGGCTGGAAGCAAAGTATCCCGCTTTCAACGACCTGATGGATGAATATATGAACGGCATTCTGCTCTTCGATCTTGCCAGTGAAAAAGTATGGACGAAAGCTGTGGAAGACACTGTGGGACTCAAAGAATTTTACGAGGCGCATAAGACCAACTACATGGGACAGGAACGTGCACAGGTAACCACCTTCACTGCTAAGAATCAGGCTGTGGCCGATCAACTGTCAAAATACCTGGAAAAAGGAACTGCCAACGAGACCATTCTTTCGAAGATAAACAAGAAAGATCCTGATAACCTGACTATCCTGACTGAAGAGTTTGAAAAAGGCAAAGATTCTGAAATTGAAAAGCTGGGATGGGAAGCGGGTAAGACCTATACGGTTAAATCAGATTCTTCCATACGTATTCTTAAAGTGAATCAATTGCTCCCACCCGCACCCAAACCTCTGGGCGAAGTGAAAGGGTACGTAGTAGCCGACTACCAGGAATCTCTGGAGAAAACATGGATCACCGACCTTCGCAGAAAATATCCTGTATCCGTTAATGAGCAGGTCTTTCAGTCGATGGTGAAAAAATAAACCGTTCACAGTTGCCTGTTCGCAGCCGGCCACTGCGGCAGCAAACGTTTCAAGATCAATACACCGAGATAGCGCAAGGTTAACACCTTGCGCTATTCAGTTTATAGCACTGCATGAAAGTTCTTCAGTTTAACATCCTTATCATTCTGCTGGCCTTAGCAGGCTCCTGCAATTTTTTCAGTAATCCTGATGAAGGTGAAAAACCTGTCGCCCGTGTATATGATAAGTTTCTTTATCAATCCGACCTGGAAGGAGTAGGCAGAGGTGCAGCCCGGCCGGAGGACAGCATTCAAATGGTAAAAAACTACGTGGACAGCTGGATACGGCACAACCTGCTGCTCCGGTATGCGCAGGACAACCTGCCGGAAGAACAAAGAGTTTTAAATGAGCAGATGAAGGATTACCGTGAGTCGCTGCTGATTTATTTGTATGAGAAGGAATTGCTGAACGATAAACTGGATACCGTGGTGAATGCAGCAGAAGTGGCGCAGTATTACCAGGATCATAAGGAGACTTTCCAACTCAAACAGAGTATCTCAAGGGTGAAGTACATCATGCTTCGCATGGACACTAGGGTGCAACTTGATTCCGTGAGAAGCTGGATGCGCAACACCACGCCGGACAACTATCCGAAGCTCAGGGGATTTTGCACTGAAAATGCAGTGCGCTACTCTATTTCTGACAGCATCTGGTACAATAAGGATGAACTCACGGCGTTTCTTCCGGTCGCTAAATTTAATTTTGATAATGCGCAGTTTAACAGAAGCTATCTTGAAGTACCGGATTCCGGTTTTGCTTACCTCATGAAATTTGATGACTACCGGATAAAAGGAAATGATGCCCCGATTAATTTTGTCAGGGAAGAGATCACGAATATCATTCTGAATAAACGAAAGCTGGCCTTTATCAGCGCAATCCATAAAAGCATCTATGAAGAAGCTTTGAAAAAAAGCGACTTTGAATCATTCCTTGACTCATCCGTTAACGCAACAAGGTAAAAAATGGTAGTTTCGCCGTTATTGCGGGTTACGCCTTTTAACCTTATCAGGAAAGTGATACATCTGCCGGCCGACTTAGAAAATAATTGATTTACCCTATTCTACCATTCGTGCGCACCACTCTTTTCATTTTGCTGCTGCTATCCAATTACCTGCTGAAAGCACAGCCTGTTCTTGCCGATAAAATTGTCGGTATTGTGGACGACCGCATGATCCTGCTTTCGGAAATTGAAGCGCAATACCTGCAAACCACTTACCAGGCAACGTCGCCTGTACCGCCTGATTTAAAATGCGAACTCCTCAATGCAGCGCTGACAGAAAAACTCATGGTGGCACAGGCTATTCTTGACAGCGTGGAAGTAACTGATGAAATGGTAGAAAATGAACTCGACCGGAGGGTTCGCACCTTTGCCAATGTTGCCGGATCAGTGGAGAAACTGGAAGAATATTATGGCAAATCCATCCTGGAAATGAAGGATGAGTTCCGGCCGCAGGTTCGTGAAAACCTTCTGGCTGACGGTGAGAAATCAAAAATTGCCGGCGATCTGAAAGTGACACCTTCTGAGGTAATGACTTTCTTCAACAAAATTCCTAAAGACTCACTGCCGTATTATAATGCAGCCATGGAACTGGGTGAACTGATCATTTATCCTAAAGTGAGTGAGGCGGTACGTGCTTACAGCAAAGATAAAATCGCCGATCTGCTGAGCAGGGTTAATAACGGCGAAGATTTCGCAACACTGGCAAGCACTTATTCGGAAGATCCGGGAAGCGCCGAAAGGGGTGGTGAACTGGGCTTCGTGAATCGCGGTGAACTCGACCCTGAGTTTGAAGCGGCTGCTTTCAGTTTAAAGAAGCCCAACGAAGTGTCCGGCATCATTGAATCAGCATACGGTTTTCATATCATTCAGCTAATTGAACGGCGTGGTGACCGCATCAATGTCCGCCACATCCTTATCCGCCCGAAAACAACTTCTTTTGATCTGAACACGGCAGCCAAACTGATGGATAGCATTTACGAGCTGATTCAATCCGGAAAGTATTCTTTTACGGAGGCCGTCAATAAATTCAGTGAAGATGAATATTCAAAAGGAAATGGCGGTATGCTGGTAAACCCATCTACAGGAACCAACCAGTTTGATGTGAGCGAACTGGGAAACTATGATCAAACACTTGTGCCTGCTACGGATACCTTGCAGGTAGGCGCTATTTCCAGGCCTATGCTTTTTCGTAACGAGCGCGGCGAAACAGGTTATCGCATACTATACATGAAATCGAAGATCAAACCGCATCAGGCGAATCTGAAGGATGACTATAACAGGATACAGGACATGGCATTAGGTCAGAAGCAGGTTGATACGATAAATAAATGGCTGGAAGACAGGATTGCAAAATCTTATGTATTCGTGGCTCCGGAATTTCACAATTGTAAGGTGATAAAGCGATGGATCAACAACCAACAGTAATGAAGTATGCGAACGATGCAGCCGCTATTGACGGGCTGGCTGCCTGTTACAACCAACTCACGGGAGAGATCAGTAAGGTCATCGTCGGGCAGCGGGATGTTGTTAAATACGTGCTGCTCTCTGTCTTTTGCGACGGTCACAGCCTGTTGGTTGGTGTGCCCGGCCTTGCCAAGACATTGCTGGTAAAAACCATTGCCGATGTGCTTGACCTCAGCTTCAAAAGGATACAGTTCACCCCTGACCTGATGCCTTCTGACATTATCGGATCGGAGATCATGAATGAGTCACGGCAATTCTATTTTAATAAAGGACCCATTTTCGCCAATATCATCCTGGCAGATGAAATCAACCGTACGCCTCCAAAAACACAGGCAGCCTTACTGGAATCCATGCAGGAACGGAGTGTGACGTTTGCGGGACAGCTGCATACGCTGCCGTTGCCATTTTTTGTACTGGCCACCCAAAACCCTATAGAGCAGGAAGGAACTTATCCTTTACCCGAAGCGCAGCTCGACCGGTTCATGTTTAACATTAAACTCGATTATCTCCTGAACGAAGAAGAGATTGCTATGGTGAAAGGGACTACTTCCTCGCAGCAGCGTTCGGTGAATAAAATAGTTTCCGGCAGCGATATTCAGTTCTTCCAGCAACTGGTCAGGAAAATACCCGTTGCCGATAATGTGCTCAGCTACGCCGTTGCCCTTGCCCGCAAAACACGGCCCGGTCAGCAGGAAGCTCCTGCCGTGGTGAATGATTATGTTTCGTGGGGAGCAGGTCCGCGAGCTTCACAGTTCCTGGTGTTGGGTGCCAAATGCAATGCCGCCATCAACGGAAAATATTCGCCGGATATCGAAGATGTGAAAGCAGTGGCAACACCGGTGCTGCGCCACCGCATCATCCTCAACTACAAAGCGGAAGCAGAAGGAATCACGATAGAAGAAGTCATCAAAAAGATCATCTGATCATTGCCGGTAAATTCTTGGCTCCGGCCCGTTTAAGTCACGCCTGACGGGACCGCTGTTAAGGTTCAGCCATACAAGCATTATTTTAGTGCCATGCCATCGATGCTTCAGGTCGTATTGAATTTTATGCTGCTCGTATCAGTGAAAACTGATGCTCTCTTTATTACCACGGATTACCTGCAAAACGGCTACCTGATCACCGCGCATAATGAATTACAAAAGGTGGATTCTGCCGGGAACCTGCTCGCCACCTTTAATCAAAACCGGTATGGCAGACTTGCATTTGCAGACGCCACCAATCCGATGCAACTGGTGCTTTCATATCCTGACTATGGCACGATTGTGATACTCGACAATACGCTGTCGGAAATCAGTGCACTGTCTCTCCGCAAGATCAATATTCAGAGCTACAGTGCTGCCTGTTTTTCATCACATGACAATAACATCTGGATTTTTGACGACCAGGATTACAAACTGAAAAAGATTGATAAGAACAACGATATTATTGTGGAAAGCGGTGACATGTTTTCCCTGCTCGGCCATGCCGTTCATCCGGTATATATGCAGGAAAACGATCAATATATCTACCTGAGCGATCCTGCAGAAGGCATTTTGATATTTGATATTTACGGCACCTATTATCAGAAACTGCCTTTTAAAAACATCAGCAAATTCCAGGTGCGTGGCAGCCAGTTATATTTTCGCGAAGCAGATGCTTTGCATGCCTACCAGTTTAAAACACTGGAATCGAAAAATATTTCACTGCCTGATACCGCTGCCGTGGAAGATATCAGCATTGAAAAAAACCGGTTTTATCTTCTTCGCAAAGACCGTCTTGACATCTATTCTTATTGATGAAGGTTGCTTCATTACACACCAAGCAGGCATGCTCCGTCACCAACCGGACTATTCCTCCGTATCTTCCTTTTCAACAGGCATCATGCCCAGCATTTCATAGAGCGGGGCGATATCATATACATTACGGTTGTATTTATTCGCCAGAACGATGATGCAGGTTTCTTTCCCGGGCATCCGGACAAACAAAGTATTATAACCCCGCCACCACCCATTATGGTAAATGATGGTTGAACTGTCATCCAATTCCTTCAGGCGCCAGCCAAGCCCGTAGTTCTTCCGGCCCGGCTTTTCAAAACTGTACCCTTTATAGGCTTCATCCAACAGTTCCTGTCCTAATAACAAGCCATGATTTAAAGCCTGGTCGAAAAAGTAAAGATCAGCGGCGGTGGTGTAGATTCCTTTATCACCGGCAACACCATCGTAAGGCACATCACCAACTTCTGTCCATCTGCTTCCTTCATACGCTGTACATTGATTACGATGCGGCATTGTGTCGGTCACATCCCTCAGGTAAGTATGATACATATGAGCCGGATAGAAAATATGCTCCGTCAGGTAATTGCCAAATGATTGGCCACTTGCAATTTCCACTAAGCGGGCCAGTAAAGCGTAGTTCGTATTGCAATATTGAAAATGATGGCCGGGAACCGATTGCAACGGCGGCTTATCCCTGATGAAATAGTTCACCACATCCTGGTTACTGATATAGGTGCCCGCATCAAGTTTCATCGTGTCAAACAAGTAGATGTAATTGAGCAAACCCGAACGGTGGTTGAGGAGATGACGTATGGTAATACTATCGTAGGGGAAGTCTTTAATGTACGCAGATACAGGATCATCAATATGCAACCGCCCCTTTTCCTGCAACTGCAGAATAGCTGTGGCGGTGAATGGCTTGCTGGCAGAAGCAAGTTGAAATGCAGAACTATCGGTGAGCAAAATTTTCCGCGGATAATTCAGATAACCGAAGTGCTGCTTGTACAGAATCTTTCCGTGTTGTGCAACGAGCACGGTGCCGTTAAACCCGCCTCTTTTTGCCTTGTGCTGAAAAAATGTGTCAATCCTGTGGGCAAGTTGTCGGTCTGTTGCATCCAGTGGTACTATTTGTTCCCATGCATATTGCTTATTTTGATAACGGGCGGCACTCTCATTGCAGGATGATGCAACAATGAGCAGCGATAGTATAAGGAGCATGGCAGTGAAACCATGAACAGTCTTCAAAAATAAGAGCGCTTTAATCATGTCGGAAAAACGCGAAGATATTTCAAATTAGCAGGGATTCATCTATGGAAAAATCTCACTGGCACGATACTTTAATAAACCGCATTTATGGATATAATGAAACACAAAAAAAGACTTCCCTTCGGCAGGCATTGCCTTGCAGTTCAGATTGATTAGCTTCAAGGAAATAAAAATGCTGCTTTCAAAATAAAGCTGGATGGTTGGAATGCGGGCAATGAACAAATGAGTATATGCTATGTGCTAATAATCGCTTTATTATGAGACAAATCATACTAAAGAGCAACATGGAAATAACTTGCAGATCTCATAACCTGGCTCATAGGTTAAAATCAAGCTTTTTCAGCCATTTTCAGCGGCAATATTACTCACAAGAAATAAAAAGTATGAATTTGCTTGGAAAATCAAAATTGTTGAAACATTTTTATGTGACTTAAGTTTAAATGTTAATAACCCCTGTGGCTTCTTAATAAAGGAACCGACCTCCTGGAAATGCAATAGTAGCGGTAGCATTTTTGATGGCACGGTTCAAATTACTGAGATTTAGATAGGCATAACATCCTCTTAATCAAGGCTTCTGCCAGATTATAGGATGAAATTAGTGTCGGTAACAATCAGTCAGCTGCAGGGTGGTCTTTTGTTATGAATGCCTGCTTTGAGTAACAGAATTTGTGACTTTTCAACATTAGGCAGTTTACCTGACCGAATGGCGATGAGATTAAATAGCATAAACTAATTGGTATGAAAAGAATTGTTACCCTGTTATTACCCGGATTATTGTTGACCGTTAATGTATTTGCACAATGTAACCTGGCAAAGCCGGGTAATGTAGCCATGCCTAATTTATATAGCTGTAATGCCACGCTTACCTGGAATGCTGTTAACGGGGCATCTTATTATATGGTAAAGTATAAACTGGCATCAGGAACGTTTATCCTTTTACCGGATATCATCACGGGCACTTCCTTTAACTTCACAGGATTAACACCAAATACTGATTATACTTTTGCCGTTGCAGCTTATTGCTCGAATAATGAAAACAGCGGCTGGAAGCAGGTTAACAAAACCACCCAAAAATGCGCCGACCCAATTGCTGTTTCCGTTTTAAATATCACCCAAAATCAGGCAACTGTTTCCTGGGTTGCGCAATGCGGTTCCAGTGTCTTCAAAGTGCGTTATAAGTTGCATACGGCATCCGGATATACTGTCTTGTCCAACATTCAGTCAACATCTTACCAGTTTAACGGTTTATTAAAAAATACCTCTTACGATGTTTGTGTACAGAGTGTTTGCGGAACCGATGTATCCAAATGGACTACACCGGTAACATTCACGACCACCACCACGCCTCCGGTTGTTAACAAACCCAATTTTGTGATTTTCCTGGTAGATGACGGACGATACGATAACTATCAGCCGTCCGGCGGTCCTTCCTGGTTCCTTACACCTTCTATCAACCGCATCGCTTACGAAGGCGCCAATTTCACCTACACTTTTCCCACTACCTCTCAATGTGCACCCAGCCGCGTTTCCATTTATACGGGTTTATATGCGCATCATCATGGTGCATTGGATAATAGTACGCGCATGTATGATGGCTTGCCACTGATCCAACAGATATTGAAGGATAACGGATATTATACAGGATTCGTAGGTAAATACGGGCAATTGCAGGGCAAGCCTTCCGGATTCAATTATTGGGCTACCAGCGATGGAAACATTTACATAAATGCCAATTTCAATATTAACAACAGCCCGGACACTACCATGCAGGGGCATATTTCCGATAACTATCAGGCGCTGGCATTGAACTTCCTGAACAGCGTGCCTTCGTCAAGCCCATTCCTGCTTATGTTTTTTACCCGGGTTCCGCATGGGCCTAATGTGCCAAGGCCGGCAGATCTGAATCTCTACACGACAGAAACGATGCCTTTCCCTTCCAATTTCAGTAAATACAGTATTAATTACCCTTCTTATTTTTATGATACACATAACTGGAATTACAGCTCTCAAGAGACCGATTCACTTACATTATTGGAATTTCAAAACCTGGCAAGCGTAGAATCCAATGTTTCATCAATCATGAGTTGGCTGGAACAACATAATAAGCTGGACAGTACGATGGTAATTTATTCATCTGACAATGGTTATATGAGAGGAGAACACAAACTGGAAGCAAAACAGATTGCTCAGGAAGAATCTATCCGTGTGCCGCTCTACGTCAGGTTTCCATCGTGGTTTCAGCCGGGCACCGTCTATAATGATAAAATGGCCACCAATATTGATATCGCTCCAACCATTCTTGATGCAGCACACATTACCAATACTTATAATATGGATGGAACGTCTATCCGGAAACTCGCAGACGGTTCAGCACAAAGGAAATACTTCTTCTATCAATATGCGGGCGAATCCGGGGCTCCTTCTATCAGGGCAGTACGCTCATCACAATACAAGTATGTGAAGCATTATTGCACCAGTGCGGTGGAAGAATTTTATGATATCGCCGCTGACCCAAAAGAAAACACTAACCTGATAAATAACTCCTCTTATACCGCTCTTATTCAGTCGTACAGAACAATTTTGGACAGCATCAGGACTTCAGTTGGTGATTATACACCAGTTTCTACCAATTGCAACCTTTCAAACCCGCAAAAAGATCTGAGCAATGGGGATGAAAACGAAAATATCAATGACCGCATTTTAAGGTTATGGCCCAGCCCTGCTTCATCCTATTTTATCCTGAGTTTTAATGAAGCCGGCAACAGGGAAAACATCAGTGTAGAAGTTTCAAATACAATCGGTGAGCAGGTTTTCCGGAAAAATATTGATCAGGCTGATGTAATGAATATGGTGGTTGACTGCAAAAGCTGGTCACCCGGATTTTACATCGTTAAACTCACAAAGGGAAATAGCACCTATACGGAAAAGGTAATGGTTGGCGAATAATAGCCGGACTCACAAAATTAACTTCAGTGTCTTTTTATTTCACCGCCAAATACACCCTGCGATATTCGTATGTGCGTTCAAAGCTAACAGATGCTTTTTGAATTCAGTGTTGTGAAATGATGTTTTCTCTCTTTGAACCGCTGATGATCAGGGCATATCAGCCCGGGTATTCCACAAAATTCCTTTCCGTTTCATACAGCCTGACGGCCACATCAAATTTCACATCCAGCCGCCTGCGGATCTTTTCATAGATCACCCATACTATGTTTTCGGCAGTTGGATTCAGGTTGCGAAACTCTGCAGTGTCTTCATTGAGGTTTCGGTGATCAAATTTATCCAGCACTTCTTCCTTAATGATATCCTTGAGTACTTTAAGGTCAATCACATATCCTGTTTCCGGGTCAGTTTCACCGGTTACTTTCACCTCGAGATAATAGTTGTGGCCATGGTAAAGGGGATTACTGCACAAACCAAATACTTCGGCGTTTTTTTTATCGTCCCAATCTTTTCTATACAGACGGTGCGCTGCATTAAAATGTTCTTTTCTGTAAACAGCTACACGCATGGTTGAAACAATTTTGATTTAATTGGGTTATACGGTTATTAACTTGCCTTGATAAAACATACTCCGAAAAATGATCAATATGATTTTAAGCTGCATCTTCCTGGCCATGATGCCTTGCGTACCTCAACCGGCCCCAACTATTTACAACTATAAAGTGACTTCCATAGATGGTGGCACAATTGACCTTGCCTCGTTCAAAGGTAAAAAGATTCTCATCGTGAACGTTGCATCCGAATGCGGCTATACGCCACAGTATGAAGAACTTGAGAAGTTGTACCGTCAATATCGTGATCAACTCGTTATCATCGGATTTCCTGCCAATGATTTTATGGGTCAGGAGCCCGGCAGTAACCAGGAAATACTGCAATTCTGCACTTCCAAATATGATGTCACCTTTCCGTTAGCGACAAAAATTTCGGTGAAAGGAGCAGATATGGCGCCCATCTACCACTGGCTTACGGAGAAAAAACTAAATGGTGTGGAAGACTCCGAAGTAAGCTGGAACTTCAACAAATACCTCGTGAATGAATCAGGTGAATATGTCTGTCATTTCAAATCAAAGGTGGCACCATTTGATCCTGCCCTGATTGCCGCGATTGAAAAATGAGGCATGATGCAATATTTTGCCGCGTATTTTGCAGCCTGATAACCGTGTAAGGTAATGAACCCGGCGCGATGCTTCAACGCACAATCTCCAATCTCTTAACAGCCTGCCATTCTTCCGCCTTCAGTCGAACAAAATAGATTCCAGCCGGAAGATTCTCAACATTCAATTGAAAAACATCTTCCGAAACGGATGTTTCTTGCTGTAATAAAACCTGTCCCATGATATTAGTTAGCATTACCGTCAGGCTCTCACCGGCAAATCCTTTAACTGCAACATTGAGGTTGGAATTGGCAGGATTCGGATAAATTGACACCACCGGCTCATCGCTGCCGAATGGCACATCTTCTTCCAACCTGAATGGCGTAGCGCTGATTTTTGCATTAATGATATAGCATTGTGAATTGCTGAACGCACCATTCTTACCATATATTTTCACTTTGTATATACCTGTTACGCCGGTGTTGAAGATGACGGATTCATTCGTCGTGCCTCCCTTCTTGGACTCCGTTACGAAGTTTTCATTGGTATCATAAAACTTGAGATTGTAATTTGCAGGCAGCGAAGATATTTTCACTTTAATATTGCTTGCAGCCGCACTGTTGCTGAATGCAAACCAGTCTTCGTCGGTTGCACTGCTGATCTGCGACAAGATATCTGCATTCGTCACAATTGTTTTCGCATTTCCTTTGGCATTGTTGGGTTCAAAAGTTTCTGTACAGAGTGGCGCCTGCAAATCGAGTGTATAATCTTCAACTTCACCATAGCTGAAGGTGCTGCATGGGGTGGGCGTGCTTTCAAAATTCATGCTCACACGCATACGGGTTGTACCCGTAGATGCTCCATAAGGAACAGCCAGTGTAACAGTTTTATTGCTCCCGTCTGTGGTATTGAAGGTTATGGCGGTTTCACCTTCATCTGTAAAATCACCATCTATATTCCAGTCAACAAATACAGCCCATTTTTCCGGATACACATCCGCTTCCATAAAACCATTGAACCCGGCACTGACAGTCAGTGTATAGGATGATCCTTTGTTTACCACCGTACTCAGGTTGGTGGCATTATAATAACCGCCGGCATCCGGATAAGCATATGCCCTGCTGATACTTCCGAGATTCACATAGTCAATGTATTCATAAATTGCATTGCTGTTGCCGCCTGACTTACAATACACTTCCCCCTGTGATGTAGTTGAAAAAACTTTATCAGTGGTATAGACAGAAAAACCGCCAAGACATTTCGTCTGTATGCGATAGTTATACAGTGTTCCCCAGGCTAAGCCTGTAAGTGTTTTACTTGGTGACAACGGCAATGCAGTTACTGTAGTCCATTGTGTTCCGACGTATGGCTTATATTGAATGTTATAACCCAATGATCCGATCACGCTTGTCCAAGTCACTACGGCGGAAGAAGAGGTTATACCGGATGCACTGAGCGAGGTCGGCTTATTACAGGCATTCGATGGCTGTGCATTTCCGGGCAAGCCGATTCCGACAGCATACCAGGCATTTTTTACCTGTATCACAGCGTTTGAATATGCACCATACAAATCCGTTGCAGCATTGATACAGGCCTCCCGCCAATCGCTGTATTCCGACAGATTGAAAAGATAGACGGTTTGTGAGCGGTAGATAATCTGTTCGGCAGTGCTTTGCCCGATAGCATCGACAAAATAACTATCACCATTGTCATTGGTACCGCTGCCGCCATTTACTAAAAGATAAAACATAAAGTTACCTACACCGCTGTTATAATGCACTCCATAATTATCATTAGAGGAAGTCCACCAATAAGTACCCAAATAGGTATCGGGTTGACTATACAGATTCGGATCTGATAAGTCCCGTACTTTCCAACCCATATCATTGCCTATCACCCAGTTCACATCCCCTGGTTTTTGATAGAACTGAATACATTTTCCCATGATGTCGCTCAGGCTCTCATTGATGGCACCCGGTTCCTGAAGATACTGCAAACCACAGGTATAATGGGTAAGCCCATGCGTGAGTTCATGTCCGCAAATATCTATGCTTGACACACCCGTATTGTTAGATGATACCTTACCGTAGATCATGGAAGAACCATCCCATTTTGCATTATCGTGCATAGTAATGTTCAGGTAGCTATAGAGCGGCAGGCCGGCATTGTCGAGGCTGTTACGGCCAAATTTGGTAAGGTAATAGTCATACGTAGCTGCCGTGCCGAAATGAATATCCAATGCATATTGATTGAATCCATTCAATGTCCAGTTGGAAGAAGTTGATGTATAGTCACCGCCACCTTGTTCTAATGTGAAGATTCCTTGCCCCCGTGTGAGATCATGCAGGGTATAAACACCCGCATTCAGGTCACTGTGTATGGTAACGCTGCCGCTGTAAGCTGTAGCAGCCGTTCCTGTTGCATCAACAGCATGCATACGCTCTTCGCTGCCTAATATCGCTGCTGTCTGCGCATCCACAAATATCCATGCACGACTGAGCGGTTCTGATGCAAACACATCTACTTTGTAAGCAAGCCGTAAGTGGCGGGTATTGATTTTACTTCCTGCACAATACCAGACCAATTCAGGATCGGCCACTTTAGCCAACATCCGTTCGGACATGGTTAGATAAACAGTTGCTTTTACGGATTGCATGGCAGCCTCCATCGCTGCCGTCATGGGCACAACAGCACTTGCATGGTTAAGCATATCCTCACCGAATCCTTTGACAAGGTTACCGCTCATGCCACTGATCATGCCCGACTTCACATGCACGATATACATGGTATTTTCAACAGGTATACCAAGGTAAGTCTGGAGGTAACGGTAATGCGTGAATCCCAATGCATCCGTCTCCGCATTCAGTAACCGGAGATTGCTGTTAGCCTCCAGCCCTAGGTCTGCCGGCAGTTTCCCGGCATCGAAAGCAAATTTTGCTGAATCCGGGATGGAAACATAATGGGTAGTTTCCGTGCGCTCATTCCAGGCAAGATCTCTTAATTTCTGTTGGGCAAAACTGAAGGTAAAAAAGGAAATGCACAGAACAGTATTGAGAAAAGCGGTTTTCAGCATATTATGCAAGGTTGAAGTGAACTGAAGCGCAGGCTGAAAGTATCTTTTGAATCAGGCCTGGTGCGTACAATATAAGGAAATAATATAGCATCCGAACCTCCGATTTCTGATTTGAAGCTGATTACTGTATGATACAATGGCAAAAGATAATACCCTGTCTTTTATTTGATTAAGTAATCCTTCACTTCAATTATTGCCCGCTGATACGTCTGAACCGATAACTAGTATTACATTAGACTAATGATCAGAGCTCTTATAGTGGATGATGATGATCAGTCGAGAGATACACTCAAGCTGCTTATTGAAAAATATCAGCCCGAAATTTCTTCTATCTCTCTGGCAGGTGATGCCATGCTTGCCCGGCAGCTGATTGATGCGGAGCAACCTGATCTGATCTTCCTCGATGTTGAGATGCCGCAATACTCAGGCTTTGACCTGCTGAATATGATTGCAGCAAAAAATTTCGATGTCATCTTCACTTCTTCTTTTCAGCAATATGCCATCAAAGCCATCCGGTTCAGTGCCCTCGACTATCTGCTGAAACCGGTGCAGAAAGAGGAATTGGCACAGGCCATTCAGCGGCATCTTGAAAAAAGAGACTACGTGCATCACCGGCCGGCGCTCTATCAGAATCTGCTGCAAACCATTCAAAGCCGGGAGGTAAAAGACTTCCGGCTCGCCATACCCACTACGGAAGGCGTCTTCTTCTTTCATCCCGACGACATTATCCGGTGCGAAGCAGAACGCAGCTACACAAAATTTTTTCTCTCTTCTCACAAAACCTTTCTCGCATCAAAACCTTTGCGGGAGTATGAAGAACTGCTGCAGGAAAATGGTTTCCTGCGGGTGCATAAGTCACACCTCATAAACATACAATATGTGATCCGTTACCTGCCTTCCGGTTATCTGCTGATGAAAGACGAATCGAAAGTGGAAGTGGCGCGGAGAAGAAAAGCGGAGATTGAATCCGTGCTGAGAAATAAGACTTCATAAAAAACAATCCGGTTTTCCGTTGGGAAAATCGTCCCTGCCGAAGGGAAGTCAGCACCTGGCGTTTAATAAGATTACCTTAACTCGCAGCACCACATTTTTCTGATATAACTCCCATGAAGCACAGCATATCTTTTTTCGTAACAATGCTGATCGTGATGCTTGCATATGGGCAAACACCGGTTATTGATTCGCTGGAACGTGTTTTAGATAAGGAGACGAGTGACACGGGCAGAATTGTTTTGCTGAACAGGCTGGCGTTGGAAGCGGAAGATACCATCTCGCTGGCTTTCGCGAACCGTGCCATGGATTTACTGCAATCGCTGCCACCCTCGTTTCAGCGCGATAACAAAAAATTTTACCGCTATCAGCAGGCGGAAGCTTACTATTGGATCTCCAGTTATTACAACAGGTATACGGAGGAATCCGACTCAGGTATCAAATACCTCAAACTGACACTTCAAACAGCATTACAGGCAGGTGATTCTATTCATATCGGGCTGGTGTATAATGATTTCGCAGTGGTGTATAATTATAAGGGAGCCGATACGAGCATATACTGGCTCAACAAGAGCCTGCCCTATACCATCGCATCAAATGACTCCGCACAACTGGCCACTGCTTACTCCAACTTTGGCCATCTATACCGGATCAAAGGCCAATACCAGCAAGCGCTCGATTACTTGTTCCTCGGCATGAAACTCGACGAGCATTTTGGCAACGACGCCGATGTTGCAGTTGAGCTGAATAACATCGGGCAGATCTATTTTGAGATGGAATTCTACAAAGAGGCGCTCGAATATTCTTTCAAGTCGTTGCGGATCTCCAAGCAGGTAAAAGATGAACACGCCATAGCACTGCGCTATAATAATCTCGGCGGAATTTACGACGAGATGAAAATGTATGATTCAGCCCTCGTGTACTATGACAGCAGCCTGCAGATCCGTACCAGGATCGGCACCACGGTTGCACTGGCAAAATCCTATTCCAACATTGGCTCCACCTGGGCAAACCTCGAAGACTACGACAAAGCGATTACTTTCTATAGCCGAAGTATCGGCTATGCAAAGCAAACAAAAGATACAGCGCAGCTACTGGAAACTTACACCAGCCTGGCCGGCGCCTTTCTCCGCAAAGGCATAAAGACAGACAGTGCCGAGTTGCTGCTGAAGGCTGCCTACAAATATTTTAAGATAAACGGCAATGCGCGAAACATGCAATCCATTACACGCCTGCTGATGGATGTTTACAGCAGCAAGAAAGATTTTACCAATGCCTATGCTTTCTCGCTCGAATATCTTGCTGCACGCGACAGTGTGGAAAGCAGGGACGCCAGGAAAAATGTATTGAGAAAGCAGTTTGAATTTGAATACCAGAACAAGGTGGCACTGGCAGCAGCGGAGCAACAAAAGAAGGATGATGCTGCGGAAATACGGCTGGCCGCCCAAAAGAAAATCCGCAACCTGTTTATTGCCGGTTCTGTATTCCTGCTGATCATAATTGGCCTGCTGTTTAACCGGTTTTGGCTCAAACAAAAAACAGCTAAAGCATTAGAAGCAAAAAATAAAGTGATTGAGCAGGAGAAATTGCGGGCGGAAGAAAGTGAGCAGTTCAAATCAAGATTTCTGGCTAACATGAGTCATGAGATTCGGACACCCATGAATGCAGTCATCGGTCTCACCGACCTGTTGCTGGATTCACCTGTCACGGAACAACAACAATTTTACCTGGATGCTATCCGCAAATCATCGGAGAACCTGATGGTGATCCTGAATGATGTATTGGATCTCAGCAAGCTCGAAGCAGGTAAAATGGAACTTGAAAAATCACCCTTCAGCATCCGTGCAGTGGCAGAGAACGTGATGAACACCTTACGACATAAAGCGGAAGAAAAGGGGTTAGGAACAGTCATGACCATCAGTGATGAGGTGCCGGAATATGTACTCGGCGATTCCACACGGCTCTTCCAGGTGCTCATCAACCTGATTGGCAATGCCATCAAGTTCACAGAAAGAGGCAAGGTGATGGTGGAGATAGGTGGTGTACGTGCTGAGATAAATACCAATGATGCCAGCATACGCCATACGGATGTAACCTTCCGGATTAAAGATACCGGCATCGGTATTTCAAAAGAAAAGCTCGACACCATCTTTGAATCATTCAGGCAGGCTGCTCTTGATACTTCCCGCAAATTCGGCGGAACAGGACTGGGGCTTTCCATTGCGCAACAAATAGTGCAGTTGCATGGCGGCGAGATCAGTGTGGTGAGTGAAGAAAACAAAGGTTCCGTTTTCAGCTTCACCATACGTTATGAAAATTCAACGGAGGAAGCTTACCTGCGGGTTCACACACCGGTTGCGCGAATAGATTATTCCAGGTTTGCAACGCTTAAAATACTGCTGGCAGAAGACAATGAATACAATCAGCTGGTAACTGTTGAATCACTGAAGCGATTGGTGCCTTCTATGCGAATAGATGTTACGGAAAATGGGCGCGAAGCAATGGAGGCGCTTTCTGAAGAATCATATGACGTGATACTCATGGATGTTCAAATGCCTGAGCTGAATGGTTATGAGGCCACCAAAAAAATAAGACAGCAATTTCCGGCAGATAAAAAAGATATTCCTGTCATTGCACTTACCGCTTCTGCCACCCGTGAAGAAATTGCAACAGGTTTTGAAGCCGGCATCAGCGCACATCTTGCAAAGCCATTTGTAGCTGCTGAACTCTTGCTCGTCATGGCACGCGTGCTGGGATGGAGCACGGCAGAAATTCAACCAACAGCGTTGCTGACTCCCGGTATACAAGAAAAGAACGGGCAGGTTGATTTATCGGCACTGTCGAAATATTGCGCGGGCGACGCTGACCTGATGAAATTGTATATTGAAAAATTCATTCACTCCGCACCACTTGCAATTTCACAGATAAAAAGCGCACTGGAAAGACATGATGCCGGACTTTTCAAACGCCTGCTTCATTCGATGAAACCACAACTGGTGATGCTTGGCCTGCAAAACCTGCATCATCATGCCACTCAAATGGAGCAGATGGCAGCGGAAAAGATGACCTCAGATGAATTACCGAAAATGCTGCTTCAATTTGAAACAGCCATCTGCGAGGCGATCACTTTTCTTTCCGCCATTAACCGTGATCCGGCCATTCCAACTCCATGAACCGTGCACGCTTTGCATCGTGCATAGCACTGCCAAACCGTGTTGCAGACTGCCTGAAAATACCAATTGGAAATTACAGGCTGCCGTTCGGAAAACTGAATTAGCTTACCGTAATACAGCATGCATCTTTGACCCATCAATCTATTCAACCAAAACTTTTCAATCATGAAAAAATCCCTGTTACACATTGTACCGGCAGTCGCCATCCTAGTATGTGCCTTTAACCTGCAGGTATCCGCTCAGGCCAACACCACACTATCTAATCTCGTTGCGCCTACGGCAGTCAATCAGAGCTTAGTGCCAAGCGCCACCAACAGCAAAAGCCTGGGCACATCCACCGCTGCATGGAAAGATGCATGGTTTATGGGTAAGATTAATATTGGCGGCTCGTCCACTCCATCAACGATGATGGACATTACGCCTACCGGCACTTCTACCGGAGCCTTGAACCTGAAACCCAATGGTGCGGTGCTTCCTTCAACCGGTGAGCTGCGTTTTTCCGAGTTAACCGGCAACGGATCAAACTATGTAGGCTTCAGAGCACCGGCTACCATCATTTCCAACAACATCTGGACGCTGCCCAGCACCGATGGAACCAGCGGACAGTTACTTTCCACCAATGGTACCGGCGCATTAAGCTGGGTTTCTCCACCTATCAGTGGCCTTACAAGCAACTTTATTCCCAGGTGGAACGGATCTTCACTGGTTGACGGAACACTGTATGATAACGGAGAGAAGATCGGACTCGGCATCGTGGCGCCGCAGGCTTTCATGCATATCAGCAAATCAGGCGATGCTGATCATCCGCATGTCTGGCTGAAAGAAGTAAGCACCGACGGTTATGCCCGTATATATCTTTCTTCATTTACCAATGTTATCGGCGATGAATCGAAATGGAAGATCCTGGGAAGAACGTCTACAACGGCAGAGAACAATCAATTCTATATTCAACAGGTGCGCAATATTTTTGGTGACAATGTTGGTTATACGAGATTCTTTATTGACTATGACGGAAAAACAGGCATCGGCACTTCGTTGCCGACAGCGAAGTTACATGTGAATACTGATTTTGCAGGAGATGCCTTTTTAGTTGGTCCCGAATCAGGAACACCACGTTTCGTAGTGGATGGCACAGGCCGCAGCGGTTTCAATGTGGCCGATCCCAATGCAAGAGTGCATATAAATTCAGATGCAGGCGAAGATGCTTTCAGGGCCCAGGTAAACAATACAACCAAACTACTGGTGAGCAGTACCGGAGGTGTATCGGTAGGAAGTGCAAGCACTCCGCCTGTCAACGGATTGTATGTGGCAGGCAGCATAGGTCTTGGCACAACAGCTCCCGCCGTCAAATTACACATCAACGGAACAGACGAAGTATTGCGGCTTGATGGAACGAACCCTTACATTCAACTATTCAACAATGCTGTAGCAAAAAGCTACCTGCAGCAAAACGGCGATGATCTGAGACTGGGCACGGTCGGATCCAATTCCGGTGGCAAGGTGCAGTTCACGGCAGGATCATCTACGGTGATGACCTTGAAGTCGAACGGTAAAGTGGGTATCGGCACAACCACTCCTTCAGCCCTGCTACACCTGAAAGGATCCAACGAACTCATGCGCCTGGATGGCACAGATGGTTACATTGATTTCTACAATTCCAGCGCGCAAAAGGCATTTATCCAATGTTCAGGCAATAACCTGAAGATAGCAAGCAATTCAGGCAATATCATTTTTGGTAATAATGTAACAGGTGATCAGTTGTTTATCCTTTCTGACGGCCGTATTGGCATGGGAACATCCACTCCCAAGACTGGCTACAAACTCTCCGTAGAAGGTAAGGTAGCCTGCCGTGAGCTGAAAGTGGAAACCGCTTCATGGCCTGACTATGTTTTTGAAAGTGATTATCATCTTCTGCCGCTGCATGAACTCGAGCGCTTCATCACCAATAACAATCACCTGCCGGGAATCCCATCAGCAGAAGAAGTACAGGCTGACGGACTGTCGGTAGGCGAAATGCAACATAAGATGATGCAGAAAATTGAAGAGCTCACTTTATATGTGATCGACCTGCAAAAGCAAAATGCGGCCCTTGCAGAGAAAGTGAGTGCCATGGAAGTAAAATAGTATCCTGCTTTCAACACACTTCAACTTACTACCATGAAAAAAATTATCGTCTTCACAGGTTACTGTTTGCTGATGGTTGCATGGCTGGTTTCTCATCATCAGGCGGCGCAGGCACAACCATCTGCAGTAACGTACAGGCCATTGGATGAGGCCGCACTCAGCACCAAAGAAAGAGCATATGCTGCCGGCGCTTTAAAAAGCCAATTCGTTTTGCAGCATTGGTATGCTGAATTTTCCTTCGATCCTGCTGCACCGGAACTGAATCTCCAGTTGCCCGAATCTGCCGGAATCACTTTTGCGCTAACCCGCAGAAATGAACAGTCGGAAAGTTTAGTGGCCTGGTGCGGCAAATCCGCTGACGGTGCTACCGCAACACTGGTATGGCATAACGGCATGATTCACGGCAACATTGCAGTCAATCCAAGGCTGGTCTACAGCATCCGCCCGCTGGGCGGCAACCGCCACATCATCTACGTCATCAATCAGCAATATGCGCCGAGAGAGGAATCGCAGGCACAATATGAAAGAATGAAACAGGGTGTGGTTGTTCCGGAGGAATTCAACAAGCCCCGCTTTGAACTACCGGAAGCGGATGATCTTCGCAGCGGCGGCAATGATTGTTACATCAGGGTATTGGTGGGCTTCGATCAGATTGCCGCGTCCAATGAAGCGGATCCAGTTGGTTTCGCTCTGGAATGCGCTGAACTATCCAATACCATTTACGCGAACAGCCAGGTTAATTTTCAGATGGAGATCGCTTATGTGAGAAGTTATAATGATGTTGCCTCTGAGGATATTGATGATGCACTGGCTGAATGGGAATTCGGTTTAACAGATGAAAAGTTCAATGATGTTTTCAGTGAACGTGAACAGTATGATGCTGACTTCTGTATCCTTATTGCAGAGGATTTTGACGGCGACTACGTCGGGCTGGCCGCTACCATTCTCGCCAGCTATGGCTCAGCTTTTTGCGTGGTGGAGCGGAACAGTGCCATCGATAATCTTTCCTTCCCGCATGAGATCGGCCACCTCATGGGTGCGCGTCACGATCTGTACGTGGATGGCTCCGGAGATTACAACCATGGCTACATCATTCATTCTGAAAAAGTGCGTACCGTGATGGCGTATGATGATGAATGTGATGATAATGGCTATAACTGCCAGCGTATTCAGTATTTCTCCACGCCCGACGTAAATTATCCGGGAACCAGCAAGCCTTTGGGCACTGCAGCCGAGGAACATAATGAAAGAGCGCTGGATGAAAATGAAAGTGAATTCGCGGACTTCGAAACGGTTGTGAGCAACAAGTCTTTCTTCTATCCCGAGTTTATTGACGGTAATATCTATGGCAGTATAACAGCCATCAATACCATTCAACATGTCAGCACCTACGAAGTTACCGGTGGCGCAGAGGTAGTCTGGAGTGCCGGCGACTGGATACTTCTGGAAGCCGGTTTTTATGCCGGAGGCGGCGCAACCTTCCAGGCGAAAACAGCAGGATGTGACGCACTGCGGATGCAGGATGGGAACATCAGTCAGCATGAATCTTCAGGCTCATTGCTGACCATGAACATTTTTCCCAATCCGGCATCGCAGGAAACAACCATTTCCATTCAACTTGAAAAAAAATCATCTGTTTCCATCAGCATTGTTGACCTGCAGGGCAGACTGATCACTAAGCATGACAGCCGGCTGTACGAAGCAGGCCCTCAGCAGCTTGCAATCGATTGTGGTGCTCTTGCATCCGGAACATACCTGTGTTATGTAGCTGTTGACGGGGAACCCATGGTGAGCAAACTGATCATTCAACATGATTAGCATCATTCATCGGGAGCGAACATGCCATAATTCACGCATTAAAATTTATCTGACATGAAATCTCTATTGATAATCCTGCTATTCAGCCTGAACAGCATTTTAGCCAATGCACAAATTGTTGTGTGCTTCAATACGGTGGCAGACCAGGATCCTGCAAGTTGTGATAATATTTACTGCTCGCCGAATGCGCCTTATAGCTTTTCAAAAGGAATTTACCGCATTCCTTATGAAGATGGCATTGTGGTAAGCGTTACCAACGATCACATTAAGCATTGTCCGCGCGGCGCTATTGACATGCACGGAGATTCCGGCGATAATGAATACAACATTGTCGCAGCGGCATCAGGCTGGATTCGAGCTATCAGTGACGGCCATACGCAGCAATGCACCTGCAAAAACGGCGATAACTGCGACAACAACTATGTGTGGATTGAACATCCCAATGGCGAATGGACAAAATATACCCACGTACGTTATCATACCGCCAGCGACCTGCATGATGAAGGTGATTGGGTAAACGTGGGCAACGTGATTGGCATAGAAGGTACAGTTGGCTGCTCAACTGGCGATCACTGCCACTTTGAAGTAGCAACGCCGCTGGCAGGTGTTGATGATTTACATTTTGATACCGGTGGCGGATGGATTGACGAAGATTCAGCCATGAACCTCGTACCACTTTTTTGCAACATATCCGGCTACATCATGAAAAGCGGCGAATCCTATATCGCCGTTGATTGTCCGAATAACTGTGATGTCACACTGCCATCAACGAACACGACTTACAGTGGCGGCACGTTTAAAGCGTTTATCGACAATGATGCGCTGAGTACCACCGATAATATTTTATTTCAGGCAGCATCAAGTGGTGTCATGCAAGGTGGTTCGTCTATTACACTCAATCCGGGCTTCCAGGCAGAATTCCTTTCAACGTTTGAAGCAAGAACAGGTAGTTGCAGCGGGGCAGGATTTAACAAAGCGACTGAGTATGCTGCGGGCGAAGCAAATGAAGATTTATCGATAGAGCCAAACCCTGCTTCGCAAACCACTGTTGTGAAATGGGAAATGATTCAGCCGGGCGCGGTGAAAATGATGCTCTGTGATATCAGCGGTCATGCCCTGATTACCCTGATGGATGCACAACCGGTGAATGCAGGACGGCATCAGCAATCAATTGATCTGAGCAGCCTTGCTTCCGGCGCATATTACCTGCTGACGATCATTGACGGCCGGCAGCTGATCAGAAAAATAATTGTTCAGCAGTAGCAACACATGCATCTGTTCCTAAACGCATAAGCCGTTTCAAATGACTGATACTATGAAATTCCTGACATCCATACTGTTGTTTGGCATCATTGCCCGAAGCGTGTCGGCTCAAACCAATGTCTGCTTTTCCCTGCCGGAAACCGATGAGTTCTTTTGCGGGAATTTTGAATACTGTTCTGCAGATGGTGCACCGTTTACTTTTTCCAGGGGTATTTATCGTCTTCCGTTTACCGAACTGACTTCCGTGCATGTTGATTTCGACCATGAAACAAATTGTCCGCGCGGCGGAATAAAAATGCATGCCAATGGCACACCTTCCAACCATTACTATATTGTTGCAGCAGCCGACGGCTGGATTCGTGGAAACAGTGATAACGGTTGTGCAGATCTAAACTGCAGCAACTATGTATGGATGGAACATCCAAACGGTGAATGGACTTTCTACCAGGGTTTGATTACCGGTTCATTCAACGACGAACTCACCTACGGCGACTGGGTTACTGCAGGAACACTGCTGGGAGAAGAAGGCTATCGAAGCAGTGCCGATACAGAGAAAGGAATTTACTTCGTAGTGGTGGTACCGGTAGACACGGATAAAGTGGCTTTCAATCCGCAGTATGGATATCCGCTCGAACAATGGACCGATAAGGTAGTTCCGCTTTTCTGCAACGTATCGGATAATTTGCTGAGTTATGGTGCCAACTACACGGCGCTTGCCTGCGGCTCATCCTGCGATGCTTTCGTTCCGTTTTTGGATGTTACATATGATGCCGGCAATTTCGAAACTTTTATTGCTGATGCATCATTGAGCAATTCCGCCAACATGGTATTTGAGACGGCATCTGCCGGCATCATGCAAAGCGGCTCCTCCGTAACACTCCTGCCGGGCTTTCATGCAAAAACACTTTCCCACTTCCAGGCACGAATCGGCGAATGCAGCGGAGCAGGATTTACTAAAATGATCCGGGAAAACGAAGCATCAGCTGTGTTGCACCATGACCTTTCAGTATATCCGAATCCGGCCAGCGCTTCCACATTGGTTTCATTCAATCTCGCCGAATCTACTACAGTCAGGATTGAACTGGACGACTTGAACGGCAGCATTGTAAAAGTGATAACGGAGGGAAATCTTGTTGCCGGGCAACACAGCATACAAGTTAAACTCGACGGATTGACACAAGGTATGTACATGATCAGGAAAACGGAACGGGGATTCTCCTTGATGCAAAAGTTGATTGTGCAGTGACGAAAGCGGCCAAACGCACCGCTTCTTCATTTTCAATTTTCCATTTCGCAATCATGCTGTCAGCTGTCCATTCAATGAAGTCAGGCACGATGTATGCTGAAGCCTGTCTGGCTGACATTATTTTCCTTCCTCCTGTTTTCCCAATTAAATAAAATCCTTAACCGGATTATCCGCTGAAGATTTTCATCCTTCATCCTCAGAGCATTTTTTTTCCGTTCCTGAGCTGCCTGCATTTGCCGCATAGCATTCGCCGGCAGTTCACTATTTTTGAACCTCGCATGTTTTTCAGAGATGTCATCGGTCAGCAGGAGATCAAGCAGAAGCTCATCATCAGCGTAAAGGAAAGCCGTGTAAGTCACACACAGCTGTTTCTCGGGCCGGAGGGTTCCGGCAATCTCGCGCTGGCATTTGCCTATGCACAATATGTGAACTGCGAAAACAGGCAGTCCGACGACAGCTGTGGCAAGTGTTCATCCTGCGTGAAGTCGCAGAAGATGATTCATCCCGACATACATTATTCTTTCCCGGCTTTCAAGTTGAAACCGGGCAGTGAAAATCCGGCGCTCAGCAGTGATTTTCTTCCGTTGTGGCGCGAGGCTATGCTGGAAAATCCATACCGTAATGCTTCCGGCTGGCTTGATTTCATCAATGCGGAAAACAGGCAGGGAAATATTTCAGCCGCTGAATGCCGCGCCATCATACACAACCTGAATCTGAAAACGTTTGAATCCGATTATAAAATTCTAATACTGTGGCGTGCCGAATATCTGCTGAAGGAAGGTAATATCCTGCTAAAACTGCTGGAAGAACCACCGGCCAAAACACTGTTGCTGCTCGTAGCGGAAAACCGCGATCAGTTATTATCCACCATTCTTTCGAGAACACAGATACTCAGCATACCAAGACTTGCGGGAGAAGAAATACTGGAAGTGCTCACCGCCAAGCACGGGTTGTCGCACGAAGCAGCCGCTAAGATTGTCCGGCGGGCTGATGGCAATTACAATGAAGCGATCCGGCTTTTGACGCATGTGGAAGACAATAACCAGGAATTGTTCAGTCGCTGGATGCGGTTGCTTTATGCACCCAATGCTGCAGAACTGATGCAGTGGGTAGAAGAGATTTCAAAAATCGGCAGAGAATCGCAGAAGAGTTTTTTCAGGTATGCCCTGGAATTTCTGCATGAGTGTATCATGTTGCAGCAGATCGGCGAGCAGCAGTCGCGGCTGTACGAAGATGAAAAACGCCTGGGCACATGGATGGCGCAGAAGATGACTGCGTATGACTGGCAATCCATGGCAGATTTGTTTGATAAATCACATTATCATATAGAGCGCAATGCCCATCCGAAAATCCTCTTCCTCAACCTTTCACTGCGGCTGCAGCCCATCATCAGCCGGAAAAAATTATCTTTAACCGCTTGAGTCGGAGTGGACCTTGCCCGCATATGAAGGCGGCAAAGTTTTGATGCATCTGCTTTCAGCAAAAGGCAACATCAACAGGCATGAACGCTGTTTCCGGCAAGGGCTTGAAATAAATCACGTATTAATCTTTACTGCTAACGATGGGATGCAACGGTTGTACTACAGGCGTAAATGGAAAGCCATCAGGTTGTAAGAGCAACGGCACCTGCAGCAATGGCGGCTGTAACAGGATGAATGTTTACGACTGGCTGTCGGATATTCCCGTAGTGGATGAAGCGGAAGCTTCCCGCTTTGTGGAAGTAAGCTTTAAGAACGGCGCAAGGAAAGAATTTTACCGCAACATTCACCACCTGCTCATTGACACGCATGATGTGGTGGTGGTGGAAAGCGGCACCGGAGGTTATGACGTAGGTGTGGCATCACTGACCGGCGAACTGGTGAAGCTGCAGATGAAACGCCGTCGTGTGCCTGAAAACTCTGATGACATCAAAGGCATTGTCAGAAAAGCCAATGAATACGATCTGAAGAAATGGGAAGATGCCCGCATGCTCGACCGCGAGACGATGGTACGTGCCCGTGCCATTGCACGGCAGATGAACCTGAACATGAAGATCGGCGATGTGGAATACCAGGGCGACGGCAAGAAAGCCACCTTCTACTATACGGCAGATGAAAGGGTAGATTTCCGCGAGCTGATAAAAACATTTGCCAAAGAATTTCATATCAAAGTGGAGATGCATCAGATCGGCGCAAGGCAGGAAGCAGGCCGTATCGGAGGTATTGGTTCCTGCGGGCGCGAACTCTGCTGCAGCACGTGGCTCACTGAATTTAAAACTGTTACCACCACTGCCGCACGTTATCAGCAGATGAGCATCAACCAGGCTAAACTTTCAGGTCAGTGCGGTCGGCTTAAATGTTGCCTCAATTACGAGCTCGACACGTATATGGATGCGTTGCATGATTTTCCGCAACACATCGACCGTGTTGAAACGGAAACCGGCATCGCTTATCTTCAGAAGACCGATATCTTTAAACGGATGTTGTGGTTTGCCTACAAAGACAGCGCAGTATTTCATCCGCTGACTGTTGAACGCGTGAAAGAGATTGCCGAAATGAATAAGAATGGCACTAAACCAACCGATCTCGGTGCCATCAAACTCGCACCGGTGAAAGAGACGTATGAATTTACCGATACGGTTGGGCAGACAAGCCTTGCCACGCTCGACAGCAAATCCAAAAACAAGAAGCGGAAAAATAAAAGCGGGAAAAGGCCTGCAGGCAATCGCCCGCAGGGACAACGGCCACAGGGCAATCGTCCGCCACAGTCAGGAAGCAAACCCGATACACGCCCCAACCGGCCACCGCAGTCAAATAAAAAATAAATGCCGGCCAATACAGACGGAATGAGCAGCAGTCAACTTTTGCATGGTATCAGCATGCCGGCAGGTAACACCATGAACAAGGCCGGCCGCAAACTATCAGTCCTGCTGCTGATGGTCATCACGCTGGTATCCTGCGAAAAAAACAGGGTGTATGAAAAAAATATCAGCATCGGGAAATATGTATGGGACAGCAGAGTAGTTCCGGCTTTCACTGTTGAAATTTCAGATACAGCCCAGCTATACAATATTTATGTAAACATCCGTCATGCTGATCTTTATCCTTTTCAAAACATCTGGCTGCAGATCGGCACTGAATTTCCGGATGGCACCAACACCAGCCGTCGCTACGAAATAATGCTC
Organism: Chitinophagales bacterium; assembly: GCA_019694975.1. Taxonomy (NCBI): domain Bacteria; kingdom Pseudomonadati; phylum Bacteroidota; class Chitinophagia; order Chitinophagales; species Chitinophagales bacterium. Next base: position 242,621 of record JAIBAY010000004.1, on the reverse strand, counting down.
GCCAATGATGAAGGTAAATGGCATGGTGAAGGCCTTGGTGATATCTGGGACTTCCGCTCGCTTGTACAGGAAAATGCCTTCTTCAAAACACCAGGAACTTATACTTTCACTTTAACGCAAAATATGCGGCAGGATCCTTTGCCGGGCATTATGGCGGTTGGATTGAGAGTAGAAAAAACCGGATTGCAGAAAAATGCAAACTGATTAAACTGCAGGCAACGTACATACAGCAGTTGCAAACAATCAAAGTCCAGGTCACTCCAGGTCGGTACTCAGCTTAAACCGGCAAATGCGGTTATTGCCTTTGTCAGCCACATATACCAGCTTATCAAAATAGCATACACCGGATGGCTGCATAAATTGAAACGGCCCGCTGCCCTGTCCGCCAAATGATGCAAGCAACTGTTTTTTGTTCGTGCTGGTTGCCGGCGCATTTACTCCCTCAAATCCCTTTTGTGTGAACTGGTAGAATGAATCTGTTCCGCTGTCAACAATAAAGATATAGCCGCTGAAATCAGGAGCGACATAAATATCTTCCGGCACCAGGAAACGTCCGGGCATATATAAAAACCGGCTTGCCTTGGAGGTATCAAAATTCAGCAGCGAAGCATTTTCGGTGTACACAACGCCGGCATCAGGATCCAGCACTTCTTTAATCCATAACGCTTTATACTGCGCCACCGGATCTTTCTGCAGCAATAAAAAATCATGCGATGTGCTGATGCCGGTGGTGCTTTGCGGTGGTGCGGCAAAACAGGCAATGCTGCTCACGCCCAACACGGATTTAAGGCTGGAACTTACAGGATTCAATCCGATGGAATAGCCGGTATTGGTGCCCTCGTCATTATAAAACAATATCGTGTTATCAGGGCGGGCAATGGAGGAAATACTGTTGGATGGACCGGTGCGCGCAACATACAGCCTATTTTCACTTGTGGTGCCAAGGCCCGTGAAGGAAACCGCTTCGTCACCGGATCCCCTGAATGCAGTGTTGTTGCGCGACACATCACAAAACGGATGAATAAGCGTATCAATGATAAGTGGTTCATCGGCCGTTGCTGTATTGATGAGGTGATAAACTGCCGGCAAATCATAGCTGATACCGTCAATCACTTTTTCCACTCTCCCGATTACGAATGTATGCAACCGCCTGTCCTGTATCACATCAGTGGCGCCTTTAATGGCAATGGTTCTTTGCTTCAGTCCCTTCTGATCAAAAACCTCGAGGCCATTGTCGTCCACCACATACACCATCTCATCATATCCGGCATAAACATCCACAGGGTTGGGAATGCCCTGCCAGAAGGGTTGAAGCGGAACATACCCTACCTGGTCAGGATAGAGGTCAGGATCAATCGCTCCCTGTTCAAATATTTCCTGCACCGTTTCATCATCCTTGCTGCCGAACAGGAAATCGCAGGAAGACAGGCCGGGCAACAGGCATATCAACAGGCCAATTTGATAAGCGTTTTTCAATGATAATCTGTTTAGAATTTATTTCAGGTTGAACGGGTATTAAAACAATGAGGCGCTGAAGGTCAGCCGGTGAACGGTTCCGAGACGGCTCTTGTCTTCAAAACCATAGTCGAGCTGCAACATGCCAAAGCTTCTTTTAAATCTTACGCCAAATCCGAAATTCGGAATGCCTTTCTCATCGATACCAAATTCATAACCGGTACGGCAGAACATGGTATTTCTCCATGCGTATTCAGCGCCCAGGTTATAGGTTTCATTGTTATCTGTCGGATGATTCAGCTGCCCGGTAACCGTCAGCCTGTTTTCAGCGTTCTTCACCGGATCCCAGGCAATGCCAATGCGAAAGACAGCCGGCACGCCGATTTTTTCAAACTGCTGAATAGTATCAAATCCTTCCAGCGTGGAAACCGTGATATCACCTGACGGCTCGGTATTGAATCCAAAGTTGGACACTCCCACGGCAAAGCGTGTATTGGCAATTCCCACTTCATACTGAAATCCGAAATCGATCACGGCATTGTCGGCATACACATCGGCAAAGCTCTCGCGTATGTATTTTCCGGTAAGCCCGAAGCTGAAGTTATCGGTGAGAATTCTTCCCATGGTAACTGCCAATGCGAAATCGTTTGCATTAAAAGTTTGCCCAGTGCCGAAGGGTTGAAACGTTGTGGTAACATCCATGGGGCCTGTGGAAAGATACGTTAAGCCAGCACCTAAAAAAGTCTGTTTGCTCACCTGGTGCACGATGCCGATATAACTCATATTCACATCGCCGAAATATAAAGTCTGTGACAGCTGCAGGTGAACATCCTGTGTATCCGTTTTAGTAATACCGGCCGGATTCCAGTACAGCGCGGCTACATCATCCGTTGTTGCAATCACGCTTCCTCCCATACCCGTTGACCGTGCATCCGGTGCGATCTTCAGAAACTGAAAGCCGGTAGTGCCGGTGCGGCTACCGCCAAAAGAAGGCAGCAGCTGCGCATGAACAGCATTCATGACACCAAGCGTCAGCAGCAGCAAAAGCATACCATTTTTCATGGGCTGCGAAAGGTAGCATATTTAATAAAACGGTCACCGTTAAATAATGCTTTCAGCCATGCATATTCTGAACCATTCTTACCGGCAGTTTAATGTCTTTAAAAAACAATAATTCAAATGACGGCAGTCAAGTAAGTGGCTGAAGGCAACCAGTCAATACGGTCATTCATTTTATAGTGGACGGCTGCAGTTGTTGTGTGCATTTGTAGTCAGTTTATGAATCGTTGTTTGCAACATACGTCAGGCGCTTTGGCTGATTGTGTCAAACCCGCTAATTTTACGGGCAGATCATGCATTTTTTTCCTGAAGCATTAGAGCGCTATGCCGAAGCGCATACAAAACCCGAATCGGAAGTGCTCCGGCAGTTGAACCGTGAGACGAATGCACGCGTGCTGATGCCGCAGATGCTGTCAGGTCATTTGCAGGGGCAGTTTATCAGGATGATCAGCTTGATGCTGCAACCCTCCGGCATACTGGAGATCGGCACTTTCACCGGATATTCCGCCATCTGCCTGAGTGAAGGGTTACAGCCAAAGGGCAAGCTAATTACCATTGACATTAATGAGGAGCTGAAAGAAATGACCGTGCGTTATTTCCGGCAGGCCGGTATCCTGGATCAGACAGATTTCCGGACAGGTGACGCGGCGGATATAATTCCAACCATTGATGCAACGTTTGATCTGGTGTTTATCGATGCGGATAAGTTGAACTACAGCCTTTATTACGACCTGGTCATTGACAAGCTGAGGCCCGGAGGCATCCTGCTCGCTGATAATGTCTTGTGGAGCGGCAAGGTAACTGAAGATCATCCGGATGCGGAAACACAGGCATTAAAAGACTTCAACCGGAAGGTACAGGAAGACGACAGGGTGGACAATGTACTCGTGACTTTGCGTGACGGGCTGATGATGATCAGGAAGAAATAAGCAGGAGAATAAAAATAACAGGCAACAGCATGCAGCATACACTTTTCAGCATTACCATGAAGAAATTACTGGTTACGGTTATATACATTTTCGCGGCAACAGTGATGTTGTCTGCACAAACATATGATCAGCTTGTGGAAGCTTATATCCGTCAATACAGCGGTGTAGCGGTGGAAGAGATGCAACGTACCGGCATTCCGGCAAGCATTACACTGGCGCAGGGAATTATTGAAAGCAATGCCGGGCAGAGCCCATTGGCCACACAGGCAAACAATCATTTCGGCATCAAGTGCCATGTTGAATGGAAAGGCCCTTCCTTCACCTATGATGACGACCGGAAGAACGAATGCTTCCGCCAATATGATTCCGCTATTGTTTCTTACAGGGATCATTCTGACTTCCTGCAGAGCAGGCCACGCTACGCCGTGCTGTTTACCTACGACGTTAAAGACTATAAGGCATGGGCGAAAGGGCTTAAAGCATGCGGTTATGCCACCAATCCGCAGTATGCAAACATTCTTATCAAATGTATTGATGACTATGATCTGCATCAGTGGGACCTTACCGAAAGTGAACGCTCAAAATGGTTTGCCTCGCTGAATAAATCAGCAGCGGATCCCGTGATAAAAGCCGATGGCAATCCTGCAGTGGTGAATGCCGCGCCCACCATAAAGAATGCAACCGAGCGGATTTATGTCTTTAATGATATTGATTGTGTGACTTTGCTGGAAGGTGAATCTTTGAATGATCTTGCCACCACCTATGAAATCGGCATTAAACGGCTGATGCGGTACAACGACATCACCACAGCCGCACAAATTGCAACCGGCGACCGCGTTTACCTGCAGCCGAAAAGGCATAACGGAGCGGTGGCCACGCATACTGTCTTAGCCGGTGAAACCATGTTCAGCATTTCCCGTGATCATGGCATCCAATTGAACAAACTGTATGAAAAAAACCTGATGGCGCCAGGTACACAGCCTGCCGCAGGCGAAGTGCTTTTCCTGCAGGAGGTGCGTAAAGAAATGCCTGCATTGCTTGCAGAAAAAACAAACAGTGCTTCCGCAAGTGCTCAAGTGGCAGTATATGAAAAGCCTTCCGGAGAAAAAATTCATATTGTTGCGAAAGGCGACACATTATATTCCATATCGAAAAAATACAATGTCACCGTCGGCGAACTGCAGGCCATCAATCATCTCCAATCGACCAATCTGCAGGTGGGTGAAAAGCTGCTGGTGACAAAATAATAAAGCTGCACCGTTTCACTTTATTTTGCCGGCTGCAACATCAGCTTTAAAGAGGGCTGCTGTTGCAGCAATGCATTGCTTCATTGGGGTAAACTGAAAATTCAGCGCTTTTACAAGTTTTGAATTGTCGTAGCGGCAGGAAAGCTGCGCAATAGTCGCTGTTTCCCGGCTGATAAGCGTCTGCTCTGCGAGGAATAATCCGCGCAAATATTCGAGTCGCCAGACTAACGATGTAAGCCATCCATCCGCCTTCATCACGGGTCGTTTTTTACCCATCGCATCCGCTATTTCAAAAAGAAAATCGCGGTAGCTGAGGTTTTCCGCATTGATAATAAATTTTTCCTGCTCTATGCTGCTTTTCATCAATGCTATCATCAGTCCGGCAACATCCTTTGCTGCAACAAAACCTGTACTGCCGGAAGTATATACCCATAAGCCCTTCCATACATCCAGGAAAAAGCGCGGCGGACCGGTTTTCCAGTTACCTTCTCCTATCACGATGGAAGGATTTACGATCACGGCATTCAGTCCTTCGGCCATGCCACGCCAGACCTCCCTTTCACCAAGATATTTGCTGACAGCATATTGAGAATTAAACCCGTTAAAGTCCCACTCCGTGGCTTCATTGATATCAGCCGGTTTTGCCGGCCTGCCAATGGCGGCCACCGAACTTACATGCAGCAACCTTATATTTTTTTTGCTGAGCGCAACATTCACTACGTTGGCAGTGCCTTCCACATTCACCTTCCGCAAAGCATCGCGATGGCGGCGCTGAAAGGAAACCATGCCTGCGCAATGATATACTTCGCGGCAGCCTTCCATCTGCGCTTCGAGCGATGAAACGTCAAGTATGTCGCCGTCAACCCATTCAATACCGGCAACAGTATCGAGGCCGGCCGGTATGCTGCTGCTGCGTTTCAGGGCACGCACAGGCTCGCCCTCCTGTGCGAGTGCCTGAAGCAGGTGACTGCCTATAAATCCTGTTCCGCCGGTGACAAAAATCATGATGAAGCTTTGGAGGGTAAGATACTACACGGGAGCAAATTGTACTGTGCTCATTGTGCGAACAGGATACACATCGTGCAACAATTGTATGTAAATCTTAAAGGCAGTAATCAGTGCATCATGCATCATAGCTGCAGAACAATGGCATGGTCCGTTGCGATCCGACAAAACAAAAAAACCCCGCATCACCTGATACGGGGTCACTTGTTTCTGATGTAATTCTTACAGGTTCGCAGGTGTTTCCAGCCGCTTGCCGGTTGTCTGATAGATTTCGCCGCCGATGGAATCAGAAGAGGCACCGGTAACGGATGAAAGCACATTCACTTCATTGCGCATACGCAAAGCACCCATGAGGCAAACCAGCAATGCTTCCTTAAACTTAATAGTGGCAGGATCAGGTACCACTAACGGAACGGAAGAATGATAGTTAATCCGTTCGAGCAGGAATTTATTGAAGGCACCACCGCCTGATACCAGCATGGAATGACTCTCATCCTTTGTCAGGAATTCTGTCGCGTAAATATTCTTGATGTCTTTACCGATCTGCAAAGCGATATGTTCCGTGGCGGTGCATAATTTATCTTCAATCTGCATGCGGTATTTCTTGAATACCGGCTGGAAGATTTTCGTTACCCAGCCGCCGCCGATGGATTTTGGATACGGCTTTTCATAATACCATTGCGCATTGAGTTCATTCAGCAAATCGTGGTTGACGGTGCCGGAACGGGCAATCATACCGTCTTTGTCATATTCAAGGTCTATCTCTGCCGCAAGCGCATTCAGCACCATATTGGCACCGCAAATATCAAATCCGATCATTTTTCCGTCGAGGTTACAGCTGATATTGGCAATGCCGCCGATATTCAGGCAAAACTTGAAATCACCAAACAACATCTTATCACCGGTGGGTGCAATCGGTGTTCCCTGTCCGCCCAATGCCACATCAACTGTTCTGAAATTACAAACCACGGGCAAACCTGTTTCGGCCACAATAGCGCCGCCGTCGCCAATCTGGCTGGTCATCTGATTTTCGGGCTGATGGAAAACCGTCTGGCCATGCGAAGCGATAAAATCAATTTTTCCATCCAGCATATTTTCCTGAATGAATTTGCGCGCCACCTCGCCAAGGTAGTGGCCATAGAAAGCATCTGTTTTAAGGTAAGTAACCGCATTCTGCAGCACTAAACTCTGAAGGCGCAACCTCCATTTCGGCGGATATGGAATACACTCTGCCTTTTCAATCTCGTAAGTCCATTTGCCATTGTTTTCATCGAGCCGGCAATAGGCAATGTCAACTCCATCCATAGAACTGCCGGACATCATACCCAGTACATGATACGTTTTCATTTCAAAAAATTTTAAGTTAATAGAAGAGATACGTTGTAAAAAAAAACTACCCAGTTTCTTTCAATGGTAAATGTATTAACAAATTGTGAAAATCGGAACGGGCAATATCAGGAATAAAAAAGAAGAATCAGCGTATGAGTGTAAGCGTTCCATTGTCGGCTAATACATCGCCATCATAGGTAATGCCCGTTATGGTATAGATATAAGTTCCCATTTCGCATGGTATCTCTCCGAATGTTCCATCCCACCCATCATCATTTGATGCGTTGCTTTCATATACCACTTGTCCCCAGCGGTTAAATACTTTAACTGACTGAACTTCCCGCACTCCTTTTGTATAGAACTGAAAGAAATCATTCAGTCCATCGCCATTTGGGGTAAAGGCATTCGGCACGAGGAAGAGATGATTGTGCGTGACGGTTACGGTAACGGAATCAGTTGCTTTGCAGCCGTTGTTTTCCTCAACCACCACCGTGTAGGTAATCGTATTTTCCGCACTCGTTACCGGGTTTGGCACAGCAGGATCATTCAGCCAGTCGGGCGGCGACCATTGATAGGTGCCGTTGCCGGTAGTGTTCAGCTGTGCGGTTTCTCCCTGGTTAATGGTGATGTCTTCTCCCGCATCCACTACTGGCGGATAGAGAACCGTAACCGTAACAGTATCTTCATCCGTGCAGGAGCCAATGGCAGCTATAACATAATACGTAGTGGTGATATCAGGGCTGACAACCGGGTTGGCAATGAATGGATTGTTTATGTGAAAATCAGGCGACCAGTGATAATAAACAGCATTGGATGATGAAAGCTGAACACTGTCGCCACTGCAGATGATGGCATCTCCACTCGTGGCGGCTATCACGGTATCTGTAACGGCAATGACCACGGAATCGGTGGCCATACAACCGAATTCATTGATAACAGTAACGGTGTAAACCGTTGTCAACGGCGGGTTCACATCCGGATCCGAAGCTGTCACATCACTGATATGAAAATCAGGTGACCAAACATAGCTTACTCCGTTATGGGCATGTATGCTTACCGTATCAATGTCGCATATAAAAGTATCCGGCCCGGCATTGATCTGTGGTGATGGGAAAACCTGCACCTGCCTTGTAACGGATGACATGCATCCATAGTTATTGCTTACCGTCAGGTTCACATTGAAGAATCCCGGCGTACTATATGCATGCGACGGATCTTGCTGAAATGCGGTATTGCCGTCTCCGAAGTTCCATTCCCAGTCTGATAATATTCCATCGAGCGCAACTGACTGATCATTGAATGTGACCGGCGTGAATGCACATTCATTTTGAAACGAGAAATCTGCGGTAACACCTTTTCTTATTTCCACATATTTAAAAACCGTGTCGGAACATAACAGTCCTGGTGCGACTTCAAGCACAACTTTGTATACGCCTGTATCCGGATACACATACACAGGGTCTTCTGCTGCAGAAACATCCGTAGTGATACCATTCACCCCGAAATCCCAGCTATAGACCGATGATCCAAAACTCTGGTTTTTGAAGTACACGGTGTTGGTTCCGCAGATCAGCAGGGTATCATTTACCGAAATGCTGCCTGTCACATCAAAGTTTGCCTCCATCAATGGATTACAGGTGGTGATATTGAATTGAAAATCTCTTACATCCTGGCTGAGAAAAATACCATTGCGGTATTCCTTCACACAAACACCTACAACAAATTGTCCGAGGGCAGTAGGAAAAGCCGTCAGCAATCCGGTTTGCGGATCAATACTCATGACCGGGTTGCCGCCGATCTGATTGTTCACATTGTAAGGAGGCAGCCATACCACCGGGTCATATGGTGGCGGCGGTGGTGGACTCGGTTGTGGAACGGTTGCATCGGCACCCTGCCATGGCGTACAGAGTGAATAGACCAGCGAATCACCATTGGGATCTGTGGCACTGTGATCAAATTGTAACACCTGATCAACACAGATCACTATTGGCGGATAATTTTTAAACCGCGGACTGCTGTTACCCTGCGCAATACCCGATGAGGGAATATGGGCCGTAAATGTTGCGCCGGTATTAGCCGGATCGAGGAGATTGACAATGGTATTGTTGCGGCAACACCGCTGATACGACAAATCAAAACCACCTGTCAGCGGCGGAAGTGTGGTGGTAACTTTATAGATCGCTTCTTCCACGCAAATACCCGGCGGAAGAACAAGGCATGGATCACTCAGATCAGGATCTACACTATTCGCTCCCTGCAAAAAGACAGCAAGCGTCTGCTGCAACGCACCTGAACTGCTGTACACGCCGATCGCCGCCGGGTTATCAAACGGTGTAGTGCTGTTGCAATCGCGGTACACTTTTAAAGTAATCTCATAGGTATTGCCACCCAGGCTGGTATAATATATTTCACCGCCTATGATATGCCATGCTTCCGACACAGCAGGAATGAAGAAGAACGGCAGCCATAAAAAAATGAAAAATTTCATTTGACTTAATCTGCACTAATCATTTCCCGAAAGTACCAAACCACACCCACTTCAACAAAAACATGCAGTTACTTTCCGTATTGAGGAACCGGCACGCTTCCGCCCCTACTTTCTGCAAATTGCGCTACTTTTGCCCCGCTTTTATTAATTACGGTGACAGATTGACCGAATGAAACCCGTGGCAAAGCATTTGTTCATGCGTCCCGTTTAAACCTTTTTCAGGAATGGAAAATAAAGAGATGAACCCTTCTTTTGATGAATCTTTAGAAAAGAAGAAAGATGCGGCGGATAATCCTTCTGCACAGGCCGGGCATGATTTTTCAGGAGAAGAAATTCTGCATAAGATTGAGCAGGATGCTGAGGAGCAGGGAACAACAAACAATGACACTGCACAGGATCATGCTGAAGGCAACGATTTGCTGAGCAAGCTGGGCCTGTCGAAAAAAGAAAAGCTCAAAAAGGAAAATGCAGAATTGAAGCAGAAAGCAGATGAGCTGAATGACAAGTTCCTTCGCCTGTATGCTGAATTCGACAACTATAAGAAGCGCATGCAGAAAGAAAGAATAGAAAATTCCAAAACCGCCGGCATTGAAATCATCAATGCACTGATACCGGTGGTAGATGATTTTTCGCGCGCCATGAAACAGATGGAGTCATCGCAGGACTTGCAGGCATTGCAGGAAGGCGTGAAACTGATACAGCAAAAACTGGGTGCCGTACTGGAAGCGCGCGGTTTGAAACAGATGAAATCAATAGGTGAAATTTTCAATCCTGAATTGCACGAGGCTATTGCAGAAATTCCAGCGCCCGATGAAACCTTCCGGGGCAAAGTGGTGGATGAAATTGAGTGCGGTTACTACCTGAACGATAAGATCATCCGTCATGCAAAAGTGGTGGTGGGCAAATAAGCGGCTCACCTTTGACCATCATCATGCCTGCGGAAAAATTTTTTTAGTCATGCATGCATCCGGCAATTGAAATTATTAAAGAGATGAATAAATAAATGGCAGCTAAGAGAGATTATTACGAAGTGTTGGGTGTCGGGAAAACCGCTACGCCTGAAGAAATCAAGAAAGCTTACCGTAAGGTGGCTATGCAGTTTCATCCCGACAGAAATCCGAACGATAAAACTGCCGAAGAAAAATTTAAAGAGGCGGCGGAGGCATACGAAATTCTGAGCGACAGCGACAAGAAAAAAAGGTATGATCAATATGGCCATGCGGGAATGGGTGGCAATGGCGGTTATGGTAATGCCGGTGCCGGCGGCATGCGTATGGAAGACATCTTCACCAACTTCGGCGACATCTTCAGTGATATGGGCGGAAGCCCATTCGAAGCTTTCTTCGGCGGCGGACGCAATACCCGCGAACGCTCGCGTGGTGTGCGTGGTGGCAATCTTCGCATCAAGGTGCCGCTCAATCTGCAGGAAATCGCCAAAGGTGCCCACAAAAGCCTGAAGGTTAAAAAGTATGTGTCGTGCAGCACTTGCGGCGGCAGCGGAGCAAAAGACAAGAACTCATTTCATGCCTGCACCAACTGCAAAGGCAGTGGTGTCATCCGCCGCGTGCAGAATACCATTCTCGGACAAATGGCCACCACCACCACCTGCCCCACCTGCAATGGTGAAGGCCAGGTGATTACTGCCAAGTGCAATGTATGCCATGGTGAAGGCCGTGTGTATGGCGAAGAAACCATTAACGTGGATATTCCGGCTGGCGTAGCAGAAGGTATGCAACTCTCGATGAGTGGCAAAGGCAATGCCGGTGAACGCGGCGGCGCACCCGGCGACCTGCTCATTGCGATCGAAGAAGAAGAACATGGCGAACTGAAGCGCGATGGTAATAATGTGGCGTATGAATTATTTATCTCCTTCCCCGATGCCGCCCTCGGCACGAGTGTGGATGTGCCCACGATTGATGGTAAGGCACGCATCAAAATTAAAGCAGGCACACAGGCGGGAGAAATATTCCGGTTAAAGGGAAAAGGACTTCCCAACGTAAATGCATATGGCAGCGGCGATCAGTTGATTCATGTGAATGTTTGGGTGCCGAAGGAACTGTCGTCGGACGAACATCAGCAACTGGAAAAACTTCGCAATTCGCATAACTTCAAACCCAATCCCGGGAAGAATGACAAGAATTTCTTTGAGAAGATGCGGGATTATTTTGCCTGATCACCTGCCCTGTTCCTTCCTTTGAATGTCCGATAATCACATCAAATTCCTCCGGGAAACACCGCTGCATTACATCTTTCCTCACCTGATTCATTTCGAGATTCAGTTATTACTTTTTAGGTCCGATGCGCTTTTCACGCACCTCCGGCAACTGCCGCAGCTGCGCATAAAAATAATTGTCACCGCCCTGCGCCTTCAGGACACAAACTGCCGGCATTTACTGTACGGATAACAATACCCAAAGCAGGTAATTTCATCACGATCGTTACCTTTGATAAAAATCTCGCGTATGGGTTTCGTTTTTTTAGTGATCATCCTTGTTTTGCTGCTGATACCGGTAGTGCTGTACAATTCGCTTATCAGGAAAAAAAACGCAGTGGGCAATGCATTCGGCGCCATTGATGCCATGCTGAAAAAACGGTACGACCTGTTGCCGAACTTAGTGACTACCGTGAAGACTTATATGAACTATGAGCGCGATACGCTTACAAAAATCACGGAACTGCGCAACCAGGCAACCGCTGCGAACATTTCGCCAGAACAAAAGATCCAGCTCGAAAACCAGATCGGCAGCGCCATGCGCAGCATTATGGTGCAGGTGGAAAATTATCCCGACCTGAAAGCCAATCAGAATTTTTTACAGCTGCAGGGTTCATGGAATGAAATTGAAGAGCAGATCTCCGCTGCCCGTCGTGCTTACAATGCAACTGTGAATGATTATAACAATGCCGTGGAACAGTTTCCTACCAATATCCTCGCAGGCATGATGCATTACAGCTTAAAACCGTACCTCGATATTCCGGAGGAAGAACGGAAGAACATCAGCGCCGGAGAGCTCTTTAAATAACCCGGTGAAGGAACAACAGGATGACTCCGCAACTTATCCGATCAGTTGCTTCATTGTTATCGCACATAGCACCGAAAAAATAACCGGCAACCATATTCCTTCGCCATTGGCCAGATGAAACCCTCCGCATCCTTTGACCAGCTCTACAACACAAGACTGCGGCCCGAACTGGAAACACTCGAGCAGTCGAGGAAAGCCGTATTAACAACATTCCGCGTGGCGCTGGCCATATTACTGACAGAAATCCCGCTTGTGCTCCTGGCCATGACGATGGGTCATCCGGCCGCCTACCTGCTGACCGTGCCTTCAATTCTGATCAGCATCTTTAAATTTATTGACTATGGCAAAAAGAAAACAGCATATGCACAAACATTTAAAGCCAAAGTGATTGGCAACATGGTGAAGACGATGAGCGAGCAGTTGGTTTATACACCTGGCGCTTGCATCTCAGTGAATGAATATGTTGCATCAGGTATATTCCGCAGCCGTATCGACCGCTATACGGGCGACGACCTGATAGCGGGCACGTTAGGAGCGACAGCCGTTAAGTTTTCAGAAATACACCACGAGGAAAAGCATGTTACAACCGACAGCAAAGGCCATCGTCAGGAAAGCTGGGTTACCATCTTTAAAGGCATCTTTTTTATCGCCGATTTCAATAAAAATTTTAACGGCAAAACCTTCATCGGGCCGGATGTGGGCGATGGCTTTTTTGGTATCGGAAGGCTTTTTGAGCAATGGGTTTCAGGCAAAGGTGAGGTGGTGCGACTGGAGAACCCTGAGTTTGAAAAGTATTTTACGGCATACAGTACCGACCAGGTTGAGGCACGCTACATTCTGTCAACCACAATGATGGAAAGACTGGTGGAGTTCAGAAAAAAGGTGAATGGCCGGCTTAATTTATCGTTCGTGGGTTCCAATGTTTACATCGCACTTTCGCTGCAAGAATCACTGTTTGAACCGAAGGTCTTTTCATCGGGCCTGCAACAGGAATACCTGAAGAAATACTTCGACTATCTTCAGCTCATTACCGGTATTGTGGATGATCTTAACCTGAACCTGAGAATCTGGGGGAAATAAACAGCATGCAGCGGCATTTAGCATTTTGTTTTTGAAAACAACTATGATGTTTGTCATGTTTTATACGCAACCTGGCACATTATAAAAAATAGTACTATCATTGACGGACATCGATTAATTTTACATGGAAATTTTTTCACTATCCGGAACAGAAGCATCAACTGCCATGTGTGATTATCCGATACGTAAAATTTTTTTCACGGTGCTTTGCTGCCGGTTTTTTTCTGCAATAACCAATCATTTAACACATAAAATCAAATTGTTATGGCCACTGTAAAATTAGCTGATCAGGTAAATGAGTTCATGAAGAAAGTGAAAAAGAAAAATCCTTATGAACCTGAATTTCACCAGGCAGTATCGGAAGTTGCGGAGTCGCTGCTTCCTTTCATCAATGAAAATCCCAAGTACAGCAATGCGAAAATACTGGAGCGTATTACTGAACCCGACCGCGTGATCATGTTTCGTGTAACCTGGCTCGACGACAAAGGTGAATTCCAGGTAAACCGCGGATTCAGAATTCAGATCAACAATGCCATCGGGCCGTATAAAGGCGGACTTCGTTTTCACCCTACCGTAAATCTAAGTATCCTGAAATTCCTCGCTTTCGAGCAGGTGTTTAAAAATTCACTCACCGGCTTGCCAATGGGAGGAGGAAAAGGCGGAAGTGATTTTGACCCTAAAGGCAAATCGGATAATGAAGTGATGCGTTTCTGCCAGAGTTTTATGACGGAACTGTACAGGCATATTGGCGCTGATATCGATGTGCCTGCCGGTGATATCGGTGTGGGAGGGCGCGAGATTGGCTTCCTCTTCGGACAGTACAAACGGCTGCGTAATGAATTCACCGGTGTGCTCACCGGCAAATCCATTGATTACGGCGGAAGCCTTATCAGGCCGGAAGCAACCGGTTATGGATGTGTTTATTTTATTCAGGAAATGCTGGCCACGCGCAAAATGAACATCAAAGGTAAACGCGTGGTGATCAGCGGCTCAGGCAATGTGTCGCAGTATGCAGCGGAAAAAGCCATTCAGCTTGGCGCCAAAGTGGTTACACTTTCCGACAGCGACGGATACATTTATGATGAAGCCGGCATTACAGCGGAAAAATTAGCATACGTGCTGTGGCTGAAAAATGAAAAACGCGGCCGTATCAAAGAGTACGCGGATAAATATGGCGTAGTGTACGTAGCCAGGAAAAAACCATGGGACATCAAATGCGATATCGCATTACCCTGCGCCACGCAAAACGAACTGGATTTTGAGGATGCAAAAAAGCTGACCAGAAACGGTTGCATCGCTGTGGCGGAAGGCGCCAACATGCCCTCTACCAATGAAGCGGTGAGCTGGTTTCTTAAGAAAAATATCCTTTACGGTCCGGGCAAAGCGGCTAATGCGGGCGGCGTAGCCGTATCAGGACTGGAGATGAGCCAGAATTCGGAACGCCTCTCATGGTCACGCGAAGAAGTGGATGCACGATTACTCAAAATCATGAAAGACATCCACGAGAGTTGTGTGAAGTATGGCAAAGAAGGTGATGCGATCAACTATGTGAAAGGTGCCAACATCGGAGGCTTCGTGAAAGTAGCCGATGCCATGCTTGCACAGGGGCTCGTTTAAACGCATCAAATGGTTGTGTAAGCCGGCAACGGATGTTACTTGCCGGCTCTTGCGCATCAGTTGGGCCGGGTGAATTATTCAGTAATGGCAATCATGCTGCAACTGAACAATTCATCCGGCCCATTTATTTTAAGCAATATCGTGCAGGAGAAAATGGATGGTGTCATTTGCCGAAGCAAAAGGAATGCTTTAACAACATCAAGCATGCGGAAACGGCACAAGGCGCATTTGGAATCAGGCCTTATACGGCAACCATTGCCTTTACAGGTGCCATCAGCCTGTCATATTTATTCTTCCAGAACAACGCATTCATCAGGCGTGCCGACCAGGGCAGCGATTCATCGAGCATTTTATTTTCGTCCGCCGACAAGGAATCACGCAGCCAGGGAACCATATAAGACAGGTAGCGAACAGGCGCATTTCTTTTCACATCCTCTTCAATGCGTCGCTGCTCTTCGGGCGTGAAATGGGCTTTCATTTTTTCAAGGATGTATTTTTCCTCTTTCATGATATGACCGGTGAAAACCTTCAGGAGTTCACCGGTGTGGTATTGCAGATCCTTGTTGAGCTGGGCTCCGGCGCCGTTTCGCTGCAGCTCACCAAGCAGCCGCTTAATCTCATCAATCAGGAACTGCAGCCTGTTGTGCTCCACTTCCATCACTTCAATAATTTCAGAAGGAGCCTCCAGCCTTTCTTCCACAGCCCTGAACAATAAATCATCTTCGGCAGCATGATGTGCTTCCATCATGTTCCAGAAGAACTCATACCACTTCCGCAGCTGATCCCGTTGCTGCTGACTCAGCCGGTCTACGCGATGTGCAATGGTATTCAGCAGCTCCACATCGCGCGACAAGGCACGATGCGCGAAAAACGATCCCTGCATTACAAACTGGTTCATGATAATTTTAAGTGCTGAATAATTACAGGTAACAAAGATAACAATCAGTTGTTCCCGCGGCTGAACAGCGCATTTACACCGGTGCAAAAAAACGATTGACGATCAGCCCAAAATCTCCGGCCACCAGAGGATTTGCAACGCATAAAGATGCAGCAACACCTTAAGAAAGTGAATGCGCTGCCGGTTGCGATAAAAATGATTTTTTGAAATTGCCAAAAATACGGCCCGCTGAACCAGGTCAATTAACCAAGTGTTCCGTCTTCATGGCAGCCATAAGAACGGCAGTTATGATTGATGTATTATTTTAGCAAAATAGTTTTACCTCCAAAGCATCGAAAGCCGCTATACATGTCGCGTTCCTTCCTCATCATTATCCTGGTTCTTTGTTCGGGTTTGATTTTTTTTATTGTTAAAAAAATAGTTACCGGAAATGAATCATCGCAGTCTGCCCTGCAGAAAAAAGGCGGCGGTGCCGTGATGTCTGAAATCATGATTGTCCGCGATTCACTGATCACCTATCAGCTGCATGCCACCGGCACTGTTCGGGCGAATGAAGAAGTAAGTATTGTGAGTGAGTATGCCGGAAAGATCACCGGCATCTATTTTAAAGAAGGTACCACTATTGAAAAAGGAGGGTTGCTCTTCCGTTTGGATGATGCTGAACTGAAGGCCAGGAAAAAGAAACTGGAAGCAGGTGCCACCCTTGCCACACAAAATGAACAACGGCTGAATGTACTGCTTTCGAAAGGCGGTGCCAGCCAGCAGGACTATGACGAGGCCGCCAATAACCTGCAGGCGATACAGGCAGATCTTGAACTCATCAATGTGCAGCTTTCGAAAACGGAAATCCGCGCGCCGTTCACCGGAAAAGCGGGGCTGCGTACGGTGAGTGAAGGAGCTTATGTTTCCGCCAACACACCACTCACCTCCCTGCAGGATGTGAGCAGGATTAAGGTTGATTTCACCCTGCCGGAAAAATATGCGGCCATCATTCAGTCGGGACAGCATATTAATTTCAGCGTTGAAAATGATACGCAGTCATTTTCCGCCACAATCCTGGCCACCGAACCGGCAGTGAATCCTTCAACACGCAGCATCCTGGTAAGGGCTGTATCGGATAATGCGCAACGCCGTTTAATTCCCGGCACTTCTTCCACCATCACCATCGCCTTACATGAAACGCGTAAATCCGTTATGGTGCCCACGAGTGCATTGATTCCGCAATCGACAGGCTTCACAGGTTATCTGCTGAAAGGAGGAAAAGCAGTGGCCGTGCCGCTGAAGACCGGCTACCGCGATGAAAACAACGTGCAGGTAACGGAAGGGCTTGTTGCGGGCGACACACTGCTGACAACCAATATGCTGATGCTTCGCCCGGGTGTAACTGTAAAACCTGTTAGTAAGCCAACCGAATAAAAATCTGAATGAGCAGCCTCTCTTCCACTTCCATCGACCGTCCTGTACTGAGCATCGTGATGTCGCTGATGCTTGTTTTGCTGGGTGTGGTGGGTTTCTATTTTTTAGGCATAAGAGAATACCCTGCCGTTGACCCTCCTACTGTTACCGTCACCACCACTTATACCGGTGCCAATGCCGACATTATAGAGTCGCAGATCACCGAGCCGCTCGAAGAAGCATTGAATGGCATTGATGGTATCCGCACCATTTCTTCCACGTCCAAAGAACAGTCGAGCATCATTACGGTTGAATTTAACATTGATGAAAACCTGGAGAAAGCCACCAATGATGTGCGCGACCGTGTATCGCGGGCAGTACGCAATCTGCCACGTGATGTAGAGCCGCCTGTGGTAGAAAAGGCGGATGCCAACTCAGAGCCTATCATCTTTATGACCTTGCGCAGCGATACGCGTGACATCATGGATGTGAATTCCATTGCCACAAACGTAGTGAAAGAACGGCTGCAGACTATTTCAGGTGTCAGCTTCGTGCGCATCTTCGGCGAGAAAAAATATTCCATGCGCCTGTGGATGGATCCGGCCAAGATGGTGGCTTTTGGCATTACGCCCGTGGATGTACAGAACGCCCTCGATCGTGAAAACATTGAATTGCCGTCGGGCAGGATTGAAGGCAATGAAACAGAGTTAACCATACGCACCATCGGCAAGCTCAGCAAGCCGGAGGAATTCAATAACCTGATTCTGAAAGAAAGCAACGGTACCATTACCCGTTTCAGCGATGTTGGGTTTGCGATGCTGGGGCCGGAGAATGAACGCAATGCGGTGAAGCGCAACCTGGTGCCGATGATTGGTATTGCATTGGTCCCGCAACCCGGCGCCAATGCCGTGGATATCTCCAATGAATTTTATGTGCGCAAAGCGCAACTGGAAAAAGAACTGCCTGCCGACTGCAAGCTTGAAGTAGGATTCGACTTTACCACCTTCGTAAAAAAGACCATCACCGAAGTGCAGGACACCGTGCTCATCGCCTTCCTGCTGGTGATCCTCATCATCTTCCTCTTCCTGCGCGACTGGCGTTCAACCATCATTCCTGTCATCGCCATACCGATTTCCATCATTGCCGCATTTTTCATCATGTATGTGGCCGGCTTTTCCATCAACGTACTCACCCTCGTGGCCATCATCCTGTCCATCGGCCTGGTCTGCGATGATGCCATTGTGGTGCTGGAAAACATATATGCCAAGGTGGAAGACGGACGGTCGCCGGTAGCTGCTGCCAAAGAAGGATCCAAAGAAATTTTCTTTGCCGTAATATCCACCACTATAACACTGGCCGCTGTTTTTTTTCCCATCATGTTCCTGACGGGGCTGACGGGAAGATTATTCCGCGAATTCGGCGTAGTGGTGGCAGGATCCGTTTTGATTTCCGCATTTGTCGCGCTCACGCTTTCACCCATGATGAGTTCGCGCATGCTGAAGCATCATGACAAACAAAACTGGTTTTATCGTATCACTGAACCTTTTTTTACAGGCATGATTAATGGCTACCGGTCGTCACTGGAAGGATTTATGAAGCGGCGGTGGCTGGTATTCCCGATACTGGGTTTAATCGCCCTGCTTGTATTCATCCTGTTAAAAAATGTACCTGCCGAGCTGGCCCCTTATGAAGACCGTTCCAGTATCCGTGTTTCTGTAAGCGGTCCTGAAGGTTCTTCCTATGAATTCACGGAAAAATATATGGATGAATTGTCGAAGTACGTGATGGATTCCATTCCCGAAGCTTCGTCTTCCCTCAGTATCATTGCACCGAGCTTTGGCTCTGTGGGCAGCGTAAATACAGGTGTACAAAGTATTTACCTGGTAGATCCATCGGAACGTAAACGAACCGTAAGCGATGTGATGGTACAACTCACCCGCGACCTGAAATATTTCACCGGCATACGGGCCTTTCCGAATACACCGCCGACAATCGGCAGCCGGTTTGCCGGACAACCCCTGCAATATGTGATACAGGCACCGGATTTGAAATCTCTGCTGCAAGTGCTTCCGGAATTTTTGGATGAAGCCAACAAAAATCCAAAGCTGCAGTTTGTGGATGCCGACCTGAAAGTGAACAAACCCGAACTCACCCTCACCGTCAACCGCGAGAAATCATCCGAGCTCGGCGTATCGGTAGCTGATGTGGCCAAGACATTGCAACTCGCACTCAGCGGGCAACGCATGGGTTATTTTATCATGGATGGAAAGCAGTACCAGGTGATTGCCCAACTGGAACGCAGCGACCGCAATAAACCCAATGACCTGAAAAATATTTATGTGCGGAGCAACAACGGTAATATGGTATCGCTCGATAATCTCATTACGGTGCAGGACAATACAAGTCCGGCAGCGGTGTATCGTTTCAACCGCTATGTGTCGGCCACCATCTCATCGGGAATTCCGGCCGGTTCTTCGCTCGGTGAAGGCATCAAAGCCATGGATGATATTGCCGTGAAAGTGCTTCCAGAAACTTTCACTACCTCACTGAAAGGACAGGCAAGAGATCTGCAGGACAGCTCCTCCAGCCTGCTGTTTGCCTTCCTGCTCGCATTGCTCGTGATTTACCTGATTCTTGCAGCACAGTTTGAAAGCTTCCGCGATCCGATGATTATTATGTTCACCGTGCCGGCCGCTATTGCAGGCGCTTTACTCAGTCTCTGGTACTTCGATCAGACCCTTAATATTTTTTCACAGATCGGCATGATCATGCTGATAGGCCTGATCACCAAAAACGGTATCCTGATTGTGGAATTTGCCAATCAGCGAAAAGAACAAGGGTTGAATAAAACGACTGCGGTAAAAGATGCAGCGGTTCGGCGCTTCAGGCCTATCCTGATGACTACGGCGGCCACCCTGCTCGGCATATTGCCTATTGCACTTTCGCTGAGCGGTTCTGCCAGCAGCCGTCAGTCATTGGGCATTGCAGTGGTAGGCGGACTGTTGTTCTCCGCATTCCTTACACTGTACATCGTGCCGGCAATGTATTCCTACCTGTCGCATGAAGTGAACCCCACATCAAAACCATCGCCATCATTTGAAAAGGAAAAACCGGAGCTGATAGCATGATGCCGCAAGTAACACCGCCGGCAACGGATGTTTTTTGTGCAACAGGTTTAGATTTTTCATTGGTTGCGGAAATTCCCGATTCAAATTTTATGCTCACTGATAAAAGTTTTTGAAACTCAATCGTCATTTATGTTCAGAATTTTTGCTTTCATCGCATTGTCCCTATGCTTTCTGTCTGCCGCTGCACAGGAAGTACTGACGCTCGAATCCGCTATACAGATTGGCCTGCAGAATAATTACAGCGTACGTATCGCCAGGAATGATGCGGATATTGCAATCAACAATGTAACACCGGGCAATGCGGGCTTTCTTCCTTCAATAGATGCATACGGAACGATATCACAAGGCATCAATAACAGCAATCAAAAGTACCTGTCGGGACAGGAAGTGGAAAAAACCGGCGCAAAGAATACCATAGGAACGGCCGGTGTCGGTCTTACCTGGACATTATTTGACGGTTTCAGCATGTTTGTTTCGCATGATCAGTTGCAGTTGCTGGAAGCAAACGGGCAGGCGATGCTGAAACAGCAAATGGAGAATACAATAGCGCTGATCATGGCTGCCTATTATGATGTATTGCTTGAGCAATCACTGCTCAGCGCATTGCATGAACAAAAAGATATTTCGCTTTTCAGAAAAGAACTGCTTGAAACACGGCTGTCGGTTGGCAGCGCCTCGAAAATAGAAGTGCTGAAGGCAACGGTAGATCTGAATGCCGATGAAACAGCCGTAATACAGCAAGAAGCGGAAGTGCAGAAAATAAAAGTGCGGCTCAATCAATTGCTGGCCCGTGATGTAAACATGGATTTTACGGTGGATACTGTTGTCAGCCGCAACAACACCCTTACCTATGATCAGTTGCACCGTGACTTGCTGGAACATAATTCCGCACTGCTGATTTCCAATCAATATGTGCAGCTTGCTTCCCTGAATATGAAGCAAACAACAGCACAACGCTACCCGGTGATCGGACTCAACACCGGTTATGATTTTCTGCGTTCGAGCTCAGAGTCAGGTTTTGTGAGTTCCAACAGAACAAACGGCCTTTACTACGGGCTTACTGCCAGCATTAATATTTTTGATGGATTTAATCTGAACAGGCAGCATCAGAATGATAAAATAAATATTGCCAGCAGCCGGCTGGAGCTCGAACAAACTCAGCTTTCGCTGGAGTCGGAGCTGAAACGCATTTACCTCGACTATCAGAATAATCTGCGGCTTGTTGACCTGGAACAAAGCAACCTGAAATATGCGGAAGAGAATCTTGCCGTAGGGCAGGACAGTTATCAGGTGGGCCGTTTGTCGGACCTTGAACTCAGAGAGATTCAAAAAAACCTGGTTGATGCAAAAGTGAGGCTGGCAGATGCGCTGTTTAAATCAAAACTGCAGGAGACGGATTTGCTGAGGATCACAGGGAATTTGGTGAAAGAGTGAGAGGTGAGTAGCGAGTAGTGAGTAGTGAGTTTTTGAACAAACTATTACTGTTTCAAAATAGCTTAAGGCTTTAAGCTTTTATATAATTGCCTGGGATGGTGAATCCAATTGTTTTCGATAGAGATCAATAAGCCCTTGTAGAAGCGATCTCAAAACAGGCAATCAATCCGGTCATGCCGAATTTATTTCGGCATCTGTCAATGAATGGAAGGGATCCTGATCAATCGGAACAGGATGACTCCAGGTAATTTGGAATAGTTTCTATTGATTTAAAGGCAGAAATAATTTCAACGGCAGATGAACTCATCTCAGTAAAAGTCTTGCCAGCCATAGGCTTACTTTTCTGAATGGCGGATATCGAAAATTCAAATCCAGCCAGGTTCCTTTTTTCATCACACTTTTATGATGTGAAAATGTGTCGAAGCTGTATTTGCCGTGATATGCGCCCAAACCACTCGGGCCGATGCCGCCGAATGGCAGATACGGATTGCCCAGGTGTTCGATGGTATCATTGATGAGGCCACCGCCAAATGAAATCTCGCGGATGATGCGTTGCTGCAACTTTTTATCCGAAGCAAATACATACAACGAGAGCGGCTTCGGCTGTTCATTCACCTGTTGAATGACTTCGCTGATATCATCATAAGGAAGAACGGGAAGCAAGGGGCCGAATATCTCCTCTTTCATCAGCGCATCATCCCAGCTAATGTTGCTGATGATCGTCGGCTCCATTGTTTGACGCCTGTCATCGCGCTGTCCGCCGTACAATATGGTGCCACCGCTGTGCAGGAGTTTTTTCAACCGTTCATAATGTTGTTGATTGATGATGCAGGGATAGTCGCCGTCATGCAAGGCGCCTTTCGGATAAAATTGGTGCAGCGTACTGATCAGTGCCTGCAGCAGCTGTTGTTCCACGGAGCGGTGCACATACACAAAGTCGGGAGCAACACACGTTTGTCCGCTGTTGATCGTTTTACCCCATAACAATCGTTTGGCCGCCAGTGTAATATTCGCCGAGCGATCTATGATGCAGGGCGTCTTGCCGCCGAGTTCCAGTGTACAGGGTATCAGGTGCCTGGCAGCGGACTGTGCCACCAGCTTTCCTACCCTGGTGCTGCCCGTGAAAAAAATATAATCGAACTTTTGCTGCAGCAATTTTTCACTCACCAGCGCATCGCCTTCTACTACCTCCACATAGCCTTGCTCAAAAGTTTCTTCCAGAAGCTGCTTCAGTAACATAGAAGTTGCAGGCGCGTGTTCAGATGGTTTCAGCACCACACAATTACCTGCTGCCAGTGCGCCCGCCAAAGGAACAATGGACAACCAGAAAGGATAATTCCAGGTAGCGATGATCAGGACGATTCCATATGGTTCCGCATAAATTTTCCCGGAAGAAGGAAAGCTGTAAATCATGCCGGGCACTGACTTCGGCCGCATCCACTCCGCAAGGTTTTTCAGTTGAAAGTTTATTTCAGCAAGTGCCGGCCCGATTTCCGTATTGTATGATTCCTGCGGCGCTTTGTTCAGGTCTTTTCTTAATGCATCGTTTATCCTTGTTTCATACCGGCTGATGGCAGCATACAGATTTTTCAACTGTTGTATTCTGAACGAAGCTGGCCTGGTAATACCTGTTTGAAAAGTGCTTTGCTGCCTTTGCAGTATTACGGTCAACTCATTCATGTAAACAAGATACTCTATAATAACGAGATGCTGGCAGGAGTGGGCGGGCAACCATTTGTCGCATGAAAAACCATAAGGACTCTAATACCTGTATTCAGCTTTTCCTGCTTGCTATGCCATGCAACTTTATCGTTTGCATTGATGAAAAAAAGATGGAATTATCAGCATCTTCAATTCCAATCAAAGCATGGGATCCGGATAGCTAAAGGGAAATCCGGATATCCTCTGAATCCCAGTGAAGGAGCGCGCAGCATATCCACAGGATTTTATATCCTAACTTTGTTTCAAACCTTCCTGCATGAAATTGCTGTTTTCCCTGCTCTTACTGTTCCTTTCCATTGCTGCCGCTGCACAAGTCACCATGCAGATCACCACTGTTCCGGCAAATACACCCGCCATGGATAACATTTATATCGCAGGCACCATGAATGGCTGGAATCCGGGCATACCGGATTATCAGCTGACAAAAGTCAATGCATCGTTTTATACGATCACCCTCGAGGCAGGATCTGGCACTCTTGAATTTAAATTTACACGCGGCGACTGGAGCAAGGGAGAGTGTAAAGCGGACGGATCGTTTCTCCCTAACCGGACTTTTACCTATGGCAACGGCGACACAATCACCCTTAGCATTGCAGGCTGGGATGACCTGCTCAATGGCGGAAGCACTTCCACGGCATTACCCAATGTATCGGTGATGAGTGCTTCTTTTTTTATGCCGCAGCTGAACCGCAGCCGCAAAATCTGGCTCTACCTGCCTGACGATTATGCAACCGCACTGAATAAATCTTACCCGGTAATTTATATGCAGGACGGGCAAAACGTGTTTGATGATTCCACTTCGTATGCCGGCGAATGGGAAGTGGATGAAACCCTGCACACCTTGCAGGCAGACGGTAATTACGGCGCCATTGTGGTGGCCATCGAGAACGGCGGCATCTACCGTATTGATGAATATTCGCC
The DNA here is from genome assembly GCA_019694975.1 of Chitinophagales bacterium. NCBI lineage: Bacteria > Pseudomonadati > Bacteroidota > Chitinophagia > Chitinophagales > Chitinophagales bacterium. Next base: position 217,894 of record JAIBAY010000004.1, on the reverse strand, counting down.
CTACGATAATCCTTCCTATGGCGGAGGTCAGGGCGATGCATACTGCGACTTTATCGTGAACACGCTGAAACCATTCGTTGACGCCAACTACAGAACGCTTCCGCAGCGCGACTTTACCGCCATCGCCGGCAGTTCGATGGGTGGCCTGATTTCATTTTATGCCGCCTTGAAATATCCGGCAGTATTCAGCAAGGTGGGCATATTCTCTCCCTCCTTATGGTTCGATGATTCCATTTTTACCTATGCCGGCAGCCACAACAAAACACAGGAGATGAAATTTTATTTTACTGCGGGAAGAAATGAAAGCGCGGAGATGGTGCCTGATATCAAATCCATGTATTCCACCTTATATGCAGACGGTTATGCTGATGCCGAAATGGATACGGTAATTAAAGAGGACGGACAGCATGCGGAATGGTTCTGGGCCCGTGAGTTTCCTTTTTGCTTTAAATGGCTTTTCGATGGCACCATCATTCATGCTGATGATCCTGAAGCAGATTCCATTTTTTCCATCAACCCCAATCCGGCACAGGATAAAATCTATCTGCAGTCCAGGTACCCGATGAAAAAAATAAGGCTTGAAATCTATGATGCCAATGGCCGGAAGATGATGGACAAAACACAGGCCTTCGCGAAGGAGATTGATATCAGTAAGCTGCCGGTCGGCATGTACTACCTCAAGGTGAGTGACGGAATAAAGGAATATTCCAAAGTGCTGCAGATCATGCAATGAACCACGATGATCCGTTGCAGGATGCTGTCTGCCGTGTTTTAGTTATCCGGAGCACCGTCATTTACCCATTTCGTGATTTGTGCAATCTCACAGTCGGGAACAGCACCACCGGCAGGAGGCATCGGAACATATCCGCTTGCAAAAGTTATTGTGCCTAACAGCTTGCCATTCAGCGCAGCGGCCGCAGCACCATTGTAATCGCTCAGCACAATGCCGCCCGATGCATTCGATGCATTGTGACAACCGGTGCAATAAGTCTGCAGTATCGGCGAAACAATGCCTGACCATGTAACATTGGTAGTATCACATGCACCTGCATTGGCATTGCATGTTAAATACAGCGCACCCTGGTTGATCCATTTCTGAATGATTGCTATCTGCACAGAGGAAAGCGGGTCGGCCGAAGGCGGCATGCGGTCGTCCACATCATTGGTAGTGATTACCTTGTAAAGTTTGCTGCCGCCCGGGTTAAAGGGTTCCACATCTGCGGTATTCATCACACTTTCGTAGGATGTAAGGTTAACATCTTCCGCATGCGTCTCGGCATCATGGCAACCGCTCATGGCACAATTAGAGATCAGGATGGGAAGTACATCCTTATCAAAATAAACGGAGTCGGGATCACAGAAATCCGAATCAACAACATTACCCGTGGTATCATTACCGGTTGTATCAATCGGGTTGGCGGGTACTACGGGTATATCATGCCTGCAGCTTGCAAGCGCCAGCAGGACGGTGAAAACCAGCAACAGGAAAATGGTGGAACTTTGATTTGTCTTTATCATATGTGTATGTCTTATCCGCCGGGCCTGCCGTTTTTTACGCGTTATCACACGTGATCCGCAAAAGCCAATTGGTAAATGACATCACGAAATACAGACCCTTAGATCATGCAGCCAAAAGAAGAATACTGAACAGCATCAACAGGATGCTGAAAGGGGCAATAATGGATATGAGTCCAATACAAATGGAAACCTGTTATCCGGACTCGTCTGTGAGCCATTTCTTAAAAGTAGCTACCCGTTCGGCGCTCACCGCTGTTTCTGCATCAACAGGTGGATGCAGCACCATCTTTACGCGTGATTTTGAAATCACATACATCTCGCGGATGGCTTTGCTGCTGACGATGAACTGCCGGTTTATGCGGAAAAAGAGTTTGGGATCCAGCAGTTTCTCCAGCTGATCCAGCGTATAATCTGCCGGATACTTCCGGTTGTCGCCGGTAATGATGGTTACAATTTTATCGTGCGTATAGAAATAAGCAATGTCATTTATTTCGAGCGCACGGATTGTTTGACCGATTTTGATCAGTAGCCGCTTCTGGTAAGCACCGCCTTCACTTTGAATTGTTTCCAGCAACCGCTGATAGTTAAAGCTGGAAGAGGAAGATTTCAGTTTATCATACTTTTTCAATGCGGCCTCCAGGTCATTCGCTTTTACCGGTTTCATCAGGTAGGCAATGGCATTCACCTCAAATGCTTTTACAGCATATGTATCATATGCAGTAGTGAAAATGATCGGGCAATTTATTTCCACCTCTTTCACAATCTCGAAACAGTTACCGTCCGCCAGGTGAATATCCATTAACACAAGGTCGGGTTGTGCATGTTCCCTGAACCATTTTACGGCTGATTTGACACTGTCCAGCACATCCAAAATTTCTGCTTCTTTCAGCAGTTCGCCCGTCATTTTCCGCAGACGGCGTGCTGCTGCAATCTCATCTTCAATAATCAGGATTTTCATCGGATGCATTTAAATGGGTTATAGCCGGCGATATCAGTCAGTGATTCTTTCCGCAGTCTGTAAAATTTGAAAGCAGGCATGCCTCTTTCAAATTATTCCGCCCGGGCAGGTAAAATTTGCCGTTTAACAGGCCAATCTCATTACTGAAATTTTACATGGATGATTGAACAATCAGTCAAAAGGCTACTTCACGCTCATCGGATTCATTTCCGCATGCAGCGTTACCAAAATTTCAGGAGATATTTTCTGGTACACTACGCGAGGTATCCTGATATTATGGTCTTCCAGCAAAACTGTAAATTTTGAATCAATAGTCAGCAAATCGCCTTGAACATTCAACTTGCCCCTGATGATACGTTCCTGTTGAACACCATGCACTTCGAGCATACCTTTCGCCCTGATTTCATAATTTCCATTGGCAGCAAAGTCAATGTTCTCCACAAATTTCCCTTTGAAACTGACTTTTGGATACAGGCTTGTCTCCAGGTAATTTTCACTAAAATGCTCCCGCTGCAATCCGCTGTTAAACCCATGAAAAGTATTTACATCCAGTGTGAACAGGAAGGTGCGGTTGGTGACATCTACGGCGCCCTTCAGGTCATGTGATGATGCCCTGATCGTTTCAAGCGGAGCATCGGAGACAAACGAAACCACGCCATTATTACAACTGAAAATCTTGTCGCCAGCGCTGAAAAATGCGGATGAAAGCAACAGGCAGAAGACTATTGCCACATTCAGAATAATTATTGCACCGTTCCGGTTTACCAACATTGATTTGCTGCGTGTTGAATTGCTTGTTGAATTTATCTATATTCCTATTGATGCCTACCTTTCCTGTACACTCACATTCAACCGAAATGTGAAATGAACAGATCACCCCTCAAAAATAACAGATCATTTATATCGCTGAATCTGCATAAAACATCCGTGCCACAAAACGCTTTTACCATTGAAAGCGTATCACAAATTCATTACATGGTCAGCCAGATTAAATTTTAACACTCACCTGAGATGAGCCACCACAGTACGATTCCTTCAACCGGGCAATTGCTGGCTTACCATTGATTTTCTACCGCTCATCTTATGTAAATGACCATTGACACTTTATTAATTGATGAACCATGCGGCGTAGTCTTGTTTTGCTCTGCAATCACATCAGTTAAAAACAAAAATCCGGCTTTCTCCGATCATGCGATTCAACCAAATACAGCAGGTAAACAGGAATGCCCCATTCACCGGTACAGGCAAATTTGTAATGCCTGCCGGGTTCTTGCTGTTAACTGCCCTGTTACTGGCACTGAACGGTTGCTACTATGATGTGGAAGAAACATTGTATCCGGCCGATCTGAATCCGTGCGACACCGCTAATGTAACCTATACCGGCACCATTCAGCCGATGCTGCAACAGAATTGTTACAGTTGTCACAGCGATGCTGCTAACCTTGGTTCCGTTTCAGTGGAAGGGTATGATAATGTGCTGGCGCTTGTCAATGACGGGCGCCTCGTTGGCACAGTGAACTATCAGTCGGGTTTTTCGCCAATGCCATCAGATGCTCCGAAACTGAGTGACTGCAATCTCTTAAAGATTGATGCGTGGATCAGTCATGGCGCATTAAATAACTAAGTACTAAACCCCGTAAACTCCATTCAACATGAAAAAATTTATCATTCTCGCAACGCTGATGATCTGGACTGCACTCGCAATCTTTGGCTGGTACTACATCAATCAGCCCGTAGGAAGCCTTGAGTCAGTAAAGCCGGATTATACGGTATCAAGCCCTGTCTTTTACGCCATGTTTAATGAAAACGAAGAGGCGGCCAACCAGCAATACCTGGGTAAGGTGATTGAAGTCTCCGGTACGGTTGAAACTATCACCGTAGAAGAAAACGGGCAGATGAGCATAACGCTCAGTGGCGACGATATGTTTGGCGTAAGCTGCAAGATGACTGCAGGCAGTGAACAAATGGCAAAACAAATCAATAAAGGTGACGGTATTGTGGTGAAGGGCAGGTGCTCCGGAAAATTGATGGATGTTGTGCTGGTCAACTGCAGTCTGCAAAAAAGCTGATGGCATCTGTTGCGCAGGGATCTTAACAATGGGATGGAAGGATTCCTGCGCAAACAGAACCTGTGAAAACAGGTAAAGCCTGTAAAGCAGTTTTCCTCCGGTTGATAATTCATCCACAATTGCCGGACTTATGCCGGTCATTATTTTTTGAAAAACTAAACCAATCCATAATCAGTCATGCGTTATTATCCTGCTATTGCCCTCTCCATCATCTTGCTCCTGGCAACGAACATTTTGGCACAAGCACAAAACAAGTACTTCGACAAAAATTGCGATGTGTCATTTATTTCCAACACGCCGCTTGAAAAAATTGAGGGACAAAACAGCTCCGCCGTATCCGTGCTTGATATCTCTACGGGTGCCCTTGATTTTGCTGTATTGAATACAGCTTTTGAATTTCACCAGGCATTGCTGCAGGAGCACTTCAATGAAAACTATATGGAATCTGAAAAGTATCCCAAGGCGACGTTCAAAGGCGTTATCAAGAATCTTTCCGCAGTCAATTTCAAGGCAGACGGAAGTTATCCCGCAGAAGTGAGCGGCACGCTTACGATGCATGGTGTTTCAAAAGAAATACAGGCCAAAGGGACCATCAAAGTGTCCGGTGGCGTTATACAGGCTCAGTCAGATTTTTCCGTTAAACCGGAAGATTACAACATTGAAATACCGAGCGTGGTAAAGGATAAAATCGCAAAAGAAATCGCCATTAAGGTATCCGCGAATTATCTGCCTTACACAAAATAATATGTGCGTTTTATGAATAAGCTGTCTGCTGCCCTGCTGATCTTTCTCGCCGGTTATGCAATACCTGCATTTTCGCAGGAAGATAACCTCGACATACTAAATAGCCTCGACGAACCCATTACGAACTATGCAACAGCCGGTTTCAAAACAACCCGTGTCATCAATGCACATTCCATTGAGAATGTTGGCGCCGGCGTTATGGATGTAAAGATTTCACACCGCTTTGGCTATCTCAATACGGGTGGCTATGAGTTGTGGGGATTGGATAATGCAACTATCAGGATAGGGCTTGATTATGGTATCACCAAGCAACTGATGGTCGGCATTGGCAGAAGCAGTTTTGAAAAGACCTATGATGCATTTTTGAAATACAAATTTCTCCGCCAAAGCAGCGGCGCGCACAACATGCCGGTGGCAGCTGCTTTTGTGTCTACTATTGCACTCAAGACACTAAAACCCGCAGACCCCGAGCGAACGAATTACTTCTCTTCCAACCTTTACTATAGCCACCAGCTCATTGTCGGACGCAAATTTTCCGAATCCTTCACCATGCAGGTGATGCCAACGCTGGTGCACCGCAACCTTGTTGCTACCACAGAGGATAACCACGATATCTTTGCCATCGGTGTAGCGGCACGGCAGAAGCTAACCAAACGTACATCCGTCAACCTGGAATATTTCTACCAGCTGAATCAGACTGACCCCACCATTCACAATTCGCTTTCCCTGGGTTTCGACCTTGAAACCGGCGGTCATGTGTTCCAGCTGCATTTTACCAATTCCACTTCAATGATTGAGAAAGGTTTTATCGCTGAAACCAGTGGCGACTGGCTCAACGGCGATGTTCACTTTGGATTCAATATCGCGCGTGTATTTACCATCGTGCATAAGGAGCCCAAAAAACCACCGGTGGAGAAAAGCTGAAGCATACAGCCGGTTCATGCAGCATTATCCTTTTGTTACTATTTTTGCCGGCGTTATTCCGGCGATGCTGCAATCCATTCCGGTTGTTGCCGCCTGCACAGTAACCCCTCAACATGTCGAATACCGTTGCTTCCTTTGTTGACCATGCGCATCAGACAGCGGCAGATAAAGAACTGCATCGCAAGCTGAATCACAATATCGGCAAATATGATGCTGCCGTACAAAAGGGAAAACACCAGTTCTCCGATCTTGACCTGGCCAGGCAACGCTGTAAAAACCTGAAGTGGAAAGCCATTGCCAACCTCGATAAATACCTGTTAGAATTTGAATCGAACATCACAAAGCGTGGCGCACGAGTGGTATGGGCTGAAAACAAAGAAGAGGCACTTGCAGAGATCGGATCGGTGATGAAACGCGTGAAGGCAAAATCGGTGGTGAAGTCCAAATCAATGACTACCGAGGAAGTGCACCTGAATGAATTTTTGGAGAAGATGAATGTGGAAGTGGTGGAAACCGACCTCGGTGAATACATTCAGCAACTGGATGGGGAACCTCCCTTTCATATTGTAACGCCGGCCATGCACAAATCGAAAGAGGATGTGGCCAAAGTGTTCAACCAGCATCTCGGAACGCCTGTCAATTCCACACCCGAAGAACTGACGATGGTGGCACGCAAGACACTCCGCCAGAAGTATGTTACAGCCGATGTCGGCATCACCGGTGCCAATTTTATTTTGCCGGATCTTGGTGCCGTAGCGGTTACGGAAAATGAAGGCAATGCCCGCCTCACCACGACCTTTCCGAAAGTGCATATTGTATTGGTGGGTATTGAAAAAGTGATTCCGTCCTATAATGACCTTCACCTGTTTCTTCCCCTGTTGTCCACCTTTGGAACCGGCCAGCAACTTACCGTTTACAATACCATCATCACCGGCCCGCGGCAGGAGAATGAAGTGGATGGCCCGGAAGAGATGATTGTCATACTGATGGATAACGGGCGCAGCACCTTGCTGGCAGAAGCCGAACAGCGTGAAGCACTGTATTGCATCCGTTGCGGTGCCTGCCTGAATGCCTGTCCCGTGTATAAAAACATTGGCGGGTTTGCCTATGAAACCACCTACAGCGGGCCGATTGGTTCGGTGATTACGCCACACTTTAAAGGCATGGAGCAGTTCAAACACCTCAGTTATGCTTCCTCGCTTTGCGGCAACTGCACGGAAGTGTGCCCGATGAAAATCAACCTGCATAACCTGCTCGTCTTTAACCGCCGTGATGCGGTGAAAAAGGGTGACTTTAACAGGTCAGAAAAATTCGGCTGGTTTGTATGGAAGCGCGCCATGATGAGCCGCAAACTCATGAATACCGGTGGCGAGCGCATGAAAAATTTCATGCTCAGATTCCTCTTTACAAAATCATGGGGCACACATCGCGAAATGATGCAGGTGGCGCCAAAGTCGTTTAATCAACTGTGGAAGGAGAAGTATCACACAAAATAATCAGGCTAATGCTGAATGCCTGAATGCCGGGCAACATGATGCACCGCCGCAGCAGTCCGGATATTTTTGTAGCTGTCAATTCTGCTAATCTTCCATTTGTCAAAGCATATTCCGTGTCTGGTTGTTTTTATCAGTTGGGGCAAGATTCCGTCTTTACGCACTATAAAATTTCCACGGGTTTCATATCTTGCATAATATTATCTATTCTATAAATCTATATCCATGACTTCCGAAACAGATTTTCCCAATCAATTTTCCATTACTGCTGATTTTATTCAGCACACGGGCCAGCACATTTTTCTTACCGGTAAAGCAGGCACCGGCAAGACCACCTTCCTGAAGCATATCAAAGAAAAATGCGGAAAGAGAATGGCGGTGATCGCGCCAACCGGCGTGGCGGCGATCAATGCAGGCGGTGTTACGATGCATTCTTTTTTCCAGTTGCCCATGGGTTGCTTCCTCCCTGGATTATTCCGCGGATCATTTCAATCGCAACAACAGGTTACCGATAAGCATCACCTGCTCCGCAACCTTCGTTACACGGCTGAAAAAACTGAACTCCTTCGCCATCTTGAGCTGCTGGTGATTGATGAAGTCAGCATGTTGCGCTGCGACTGGCTGGATGCTATGGACATACTGCTTCGCCATGTGCGCAAAAATCAATATGAAGCCTTTGGCGGCGTGCAGGTGCTCTTCATCGGCGACCTCTATCAGCTGCCACCGGTTGCCACTGAGCAGGACTGGCTCTTGCTGAGAGATTATTATGAGACGCCATTCTTCTTTTCGGCGCAGGTAATCAAACAGGCCGGCCCGTTATGCATTGAGCTGGATAAAGTGTACCGTCAAAGTGATGAAGCCTTCATCCACCTGCTCAACAGGGTGCGCAACAATGAAGTGTCGGATGAGGACCTGCAGCAGTTGCATCAACGGTATCAGCCTGGCTTTAACCCTGATCCAAAAGATCATTTCATCACCCTTACCACGCATAACTACAAAGCGGATGAGATCAACAGCAGCGGGTTACGAAAGCTTCCGGGAAAAGAATTTACCGTGAAAGCAACACTGACCGGCGAATTTCCCGAGCGGGTTTTCCCTGTTGAACAGTCGCTGGTGCTCAAGAAGGGCGCACAGATCATGTTCATCAAAAATGATGTGAAGGAGAAAAAATACTTCAATGGAAAAATCGGAGTGCTGGAAGGAATAGAAAGGGATGGTGAAACGGAATGCATCAGCGTACACTTCCCTGAATCCGGGGAAACGATTAAGGTGCAGCAAGAAACATGGCGCAATATCCGGTACATTTTTAAAGAGCAGGAAAACAAGCTGGAAGAACAGGAGCTTGGCTCATTCACACAGTATCCGGTGCGCCTTGCCTGGGCAGTCACGATACATAAAAGCCAGGGACTAACCTTTCAGCGTGCCGTTATTGATGCTGGCGCCGCCTTCGCCGCCGGCCAGGTATATGTTGCTCTCAGCCGCTGCGTGTCGCTGGAAGGACTGGTGCTTCGTTCCCCCATCCGCCGTGAAGTAATAAAGACGGATGAAGCCATTGTTGCCTACATGATGCAACAGCCGGATATTCAACAATTGAAAAATTCATTGACTGCAGAAAAAGAAATTTACGCGGTAAAAACCTTGCTCGAGCTGTTCAACCTGCAGCCGCTGTCAGAGAAGATAACCGACTTCATCCAATACATGGGTTTGCGTAAGCTGGAAGATAAAGAAAAGATCATCGCCGGTTTACATGCGGTTCATGATGCTATATTAACCATGCACGATGTAGCGCAACGATTTCAGGCGCAGGTAAAAGGGATTGCGGCGGAAAGCCTCTCCGGCAATATTGCAGAACAGCTGCAGGAAAGAGTGGCGAAAGGCAAGGCTTATTTCGGAACGGCGATGGACGAAAAAGTAATAGCGCCGCTCGATAACCTGCTTATCTCACTTCAACAGATGAAAAAAGTGAGAAAGGTGCTGCTGCAGATGGATGAACTGATCGGCTTCTGCAGCAATTTTGCACTCCGATACCGCTACAAAGAGAGCCGAAGGGCGATGCCTGCTTTCCAACGCAATGTTACCGGTACCGAAATTGAAAGCTCCGGCGATGAACAGGAAGGCGATTTGATGCGGCAACTGAAAACCTGCCGTACAGCACTGGCTCAAACTGCGAATCTTCCTCCTTTCCGTATATGCAATGATGCCACGCTCAAAGAGATGGTGAAATACCTGCCACAAACAATTACCGAAATGGCAATGATCAGGGGCATGGGAGATTTTACATTGCATAACTATGGTGAAACCTTTCTGCAAATCGTAAAAATTTTCGCTGAAACCAATCAGCTGAAAAGCAGTATTCATCTGAAGGCGGAAGAGATGAAAAAAACAAGAAAAGTGAGAGCGGGCAGCCTGCATAAGACAGGTGACCTTCCTGCAAAAACAGCAGCAAACAGCACACAGCTGCAAAGCTTTCAACTCTTCCAATCCGGAAAAAGTATTGCTGAAATTGCAAGCCTGCGCGGCCTTGCCGCCAGCACCATTGAAGCGCACCTGGCCTATTTTGTGGAGGCCGGAGAACTGGAAGTTTCGCAGCTGATATCGCCAGAAAAAATGGAACGCATCCGGGAAGCATTGCAAAATGCACCGGAGCCCGGCCTGTCAACCGTCAGGCAATTGTTGGGTGGTGAAGTGAGCTATGCAGCAATACGTTTTGTGATAGCCGATATGAACAGGGCAGCAGCCGTTGCTGCCGGTAAAGAAAGCCTTGACGGCAGTTGATGCAGGTTTGTATAAATCTTACGATCTTACAGGCATCATGGTGCCGCGATCCGGTAATAAATTCTCAACACAAAAAATTATTTACATGAACAAGCATTTTCCTTCCATTTTATTTTTCAGCATGATCGTTTTCATGCACTCTTCCTGTAATCAGCAGCCCAAAACAGCAGCCGGTGGCGGATGCAACCTCGACACTTTTCTGAATGCATACATTGATACCACCGTGCGGCCCCAGGACGATTTCTTTCTTTTCTCTATGGGGAAATGGGTGAAAAACAATCCTGTGCCTGCATCTGAAAAATCGTGGGGCATCTGGAGTAAAGTGAATGAAGAAAATTACGGGCGCATGAAAAGCATTAATGAAGAAGCGGCGGCGATGAAGGCGGCTGACGGCACCAACTGGCAAAAGATCGGCGACTTCTGGCGCACGGGAATGGATACCGCTGCCATCGAACAACAGGGGCTGCAGCCATTGTCGGCACAACTTGCCGCCATCAGCGCGCTCACAGACATGAATGCCGTATTGGATGAAATCGGCCAGCTGCAATCCATCGGCGTTGCCGCACTGTTTGACGGATATATTTACCAGGATGAAATGAACAGCGAAAAAATGTTCCTTCACCTGTCGCAGGGAGGACTAGGATTGCCCGACCGCGATTATTACTTCGATAACGACAGCCGCACGAAAAACATAAGGACTGAGTATCTGAAACACATTACAAAAATGTTGGTACTGCTGGGCGAAGACTCAACAACTGCCAAAGCAAATGCAGCTACCATCATGCGCATGGAAACGTCACTGGCAGAGCAATCGCGCAAGCTGGCCGCACTTCGTGATCCTTATGAAAATTACAATAAGATGGCCCTGACAGGCCTCAACAAAATGACACCTTCCATTAATTGGAACAGCCTGTTGGCGAAAAGCGGCATTGCATCCATTGATTCCGTTATTGTCGGACAGCCTGAATTTTTCAAACGTGCCGAAGAACTCGTGAAAAAAGAAAGTATAGATAACTGGAAAACCTACTTGCGCTGGAACCTGATTAATACGTATGCCGACAAGCTGAGCAAACCGTTTGATCAGCAGAATTTCAGTTTCTATGGTACGGTACTGAATGGAACAAAAGAGCAGCGTCCGCGATGGAAACGCGTATTGGATGAAGAAGAAAACCTGATGGGCTTCATGCTTGGTCAGTTGTATGTTGAGCGATATTATTCCCCCAAAGTGAAAGCCCGCTATGATAAGATGGTGGATAATGTGATCGATGCCTACCGTGAACGTATCGGCAAGCTCGACTGGATGAGCGAAACCACCAAGCAAAAGGCACTGCAGAAGTTAGGAACGGTCATGAAAAAGGTCGGTTATCCTGATAAGTGGAGAGATTATTCCACGCTCACTATTGACAAGAGTTCCTTCGCCGAAAATGTGATGCGCGCAACGAAGTGGTTCAATGACTATGAAATTTCCAAGCTCGGTAAACCTGTTGACCGTACCGAATGGGACATGACGCCACAAACATGGAATGCCTACTACAATCCATCCAATAATGAAATTGTGTTGCCGGCTGCTGCCTTTATTGTTCCCGGCATGGCAGACTCCTGTGTAGATGATGCCATCATGTATGGCTATGCGGCAGGTTCCACCATCGGGCACGAAATCACTCATGGTTTTGATGATGAAGGCAGTCAGTTTGATGACAAAGGAAACCTGGTGGAATGGTGGACAAAAGAAGACCGATCAAAGTTTTTAGAACGAACCGGAATGATCGTGAAGCAATTCAATGATTACGTAGTGCTGGACAGCCTGCACATCAACGGTGATGCCACGCAAGGTGAAAACATCGCTGACCTGGGCGGTATGTTGCTGGGGCTCGATGCATTTAAGAAAACAGAACAATATCAGAAAGGTGAAAAAATCGGCGGCTTCACGCCGCTGCAGCGTTACTTTATCGGCTTCGCGCTTTCCTGGTACGGGCAGGTGCGCGATGAAGCCATGGCGGTGCGTGTGAAAACAGATGTGCATGCACCCAACTTTCTGCGTGTTAACGGTCCTCCGGTAAACATTGATGAATTCTATACGGCCTTTAACATTCAACCGGGCGATAAAATGTACCGTCCTGACAGCCTGAGGGTCCGGATCTGGTAATTGTATGGCATCTTTTCAGAAGCTGTCTCAAAATACCCGGAGTCATCCTGTCCCGATTAATCGAGATCAGTATCTCTTCCATTCATTGACAGATGCCCGAATAAATTCGACATGAATGCATTGATTACCTGTTTTTAGATAGCTGCTGGTGTCAATGAAAAAATGTAAGCGAAGCTTCATATGATGAGCATGCATAGTAAAAGGAATTTCCCTAAATAGTGCAGCAGGTAGTCTTATAAAAACTATCAGCGGTAAAAAACAAAAAGCCACAACACTTACAATGGTGTTGCGGCTTTTTGCTGCAACAGCGGATTGTATCCCACTGCTGCGAACTGTTACGTTAGCATGTAAAGGCAAGTGACAGAAAGTGCTGAATTGAATGTATTAGCCACCATAATCCAATTCATCGCTGCCGGAACAACAATTGGAGAAATGTGTTCCGGCAAATTTTCACCATGAAGGCACTTCCCGCCACTTGCCATATACCCCCAAACAATTAATGATTCAAAGAACCGGCATAAAAGTAAGCCCGGTGATAAAGTGTTTGAACTAATTTCAAAATTATTTTTGATTATTTCGATTTTATCAAATTTTATTCGTCTAATTTTGAAATTATCTAAAAACACATGTTGCGATGGCGACTAAATTGAATTTTGACAAATTGGACCTGCAGATTATATCGGAGATGATGCGCAATGCATCTGTCTCCTACAAAGAGCTTGGCAAGAAGTTATATGTATCAGGCGGCACCATTCATGTGCGCATGAAAAAGCTGCAGCGGCAGGGCGTGATTACCGGTTCGCGCTATCATATCAACCTTAAAAAAGTAGGGTACGATGTTATTGCCTTCATTGGTGTATACCTGGAGAAAAGTTCGATGTATGATTCCGTTGCCAAAGAGTTGAATAAGCTGCCTGAAATAGTGCGGCTGAACTATACTACCGGCAACTACAGCATGTTTGCTGAAATTGTCTGCCGTGATATGGATCACCTGAAATATGTATTGCATGATCAGCTGCAAAAAATAAAAGGAATAGAACGGACGGAAACACTGATATCGCTGGAAGAGAGCTTCAACCGCAGCGCTGAAATTTTGAAGGGCCGGTGAAGGGTATGGTGTGCTCTGGCATCCTATTGGTAATGAAAAAGGTATTATCGTAGTACATAGTAAGAGGGAATAAAAAGCGACCGATGAAAAAATTTTGAACATAAATCTTACCTGAGTGCCATACCATCGGGCAGCACATTATATTTTCCGCATTATACATGTTAAGTCAATACCTTACATTTCAAGCGATGCGATAAAGTTCTAAACCAGGCAGATTACCTTGCAGAGGAGTTGAACTCAACAAATTTTTTCCAATTGATATTTCCATCATTGTCGCAATAATCGTTAGCAAATTCCTTTGTGAACTTGTTTATCATCTGTGAATACGAGCGCATAAATTCATCGTTCCTTTCTTTGGCTTTGTGTCCAAGTGGTTCAATGATTTCTGTGTAAAGTGCGTTGTTGCCGGAAATAAACTCCCAAAACCTTTGTCCGCAATATTTGAAATATTCTCCCTTGTCAGGGTTATTGTCTTTACCGTAACAACAACCGTTCACTGCCGTAATGTTAAGCTTTGAGTTACTGGTTCGCAACGTTTTTTTCGCTGTCTTGAACTCAGAAATCATTCTGGCAACCTGCGAACTGTTGCCCCAATTTGGACCAGATTTAATTGTAATGATAACGAACTCCTTTGATGTCAACCTCTAAATCAATACCTGTGATGCCTGATTTTCTCCCGCCATAAACCTTTCCACTAATTGCGCTTAAGAACTTGCGAAAGTTCCTGTCGGTTTGAGAACCCGAAGTAACTGCTCAGAAATTGGAAGAAACCATTCAACGTACTTGTCGTGATGGATGCCTCCGTATGTACTCTTACGCTGGTCTGCATATGAAGGAGAAGTAACAATTAAATCAATTGAATTGTCCGGAAGCTTTTTGAGCTGCTCCTTGCTGTCGCCAGGAAATATGTCGGTTCTTATTTCCATTTTTTGTCTGTCAAATTACTATCAAATGAAGGATTTAATATGTTCGCTTCGGTGTGACTTAAGATTGACATTATTTACAAAAAGGCATCAGTTAAATATGGAGATGTTATGATTTGCTGCGTAGTCAACCACACAACACATAACAGGTAATGCATTGCATCAGGAGTGATTTTTCAGAAAGCTCGTTTCACATCATAACAAATGCAGCACCTTACACATCCGTGCCACCAAAGCCGTTCTGCCTTGTTCCGGCAATAGCCTGTCAGTAGCCCGCAGCTTCTTCTGTTGCCGGTACATAGTAAAATACAGTTGCACCCGAATGCAGGGATTTTATTTTCAGGAGTCTGAAAACAGTCCGGTTTATTATTTGGTCAAATAGTGGCAGCCCTTTCCCTTCTATAACAGGATGAATACAAATTTGAAATTCATCAATGAGCTGACGGTTTAAGAGCTGAATAATCAAACTCCGGCTGCCAATCAAAATGTCTTTCCCCGGTTGTTGTTTGAGTTCCTGCACTTTTTCTTCGAGCGGCCTGTTTGCCAGGCTTGCACTTTGCCATGCTGTATGCTTTAAAGTGTTGGAGAAAACGACTTTCTGAATTTTATCTATTGCAATTGCAAAGTCATCCATTGATTTTTCGCCGGAAGGATTGTTAAGTAATGTTTGCCAATACTGCATGAGCTGATAGGTTATACGGCCATATAAAATTACGCCTGCATTATCTATAAGTTCAGCATAATGTTGATGCAGTTCCTCATCTGCAATGCCGGCCGTATGGTTGCAAAACCCGTCAAGCGTCATATTGATGGCAGCAATTACTCTTCTCATATTTTAATTTTTAATCGTTTGCCTGTTTTATGCAGGTCGTTAGCTGCAATAACCGAAAGTGGATTTTCTTCCCGTCATATCGTACTACCCTACCCGGATCAATGTTCTTCCTGCTGCATCAGCTTCCACAACACGCCTTCTTTCAGTGCATAAGCAGACTGTGTGATTT
This sequence comes from Chitinophagales bacterium, assembly GCA_019694975.1. Lineage (NCBI taxonomy): Bacteria > Pseudomonadati > Bacteroidota > Chitinophagia > Chitinophagales > Chitinophagales bacterium. The sequence continues at coordinate 202,235 of JAIBAY010000004.1, read as the reverse complement.
GCTCCACCCGGAATTGCTGCACCACCACATCGGTGAGTATCGCTGCCACCACCATCATCGCGGCCCGGAATGCTTTCATGCCTTTCATCTGCAGCCGCTCCTGCAGGTTGCTCTTCAACAATCGCTGATACAATTGCTGAAATTGTTCCCGTGAAAAATCGAAGGCAGTGGCCGGCAACTGATCTTCCGTGTACGCAGCATCCGGCGCTATCATGGAAGCGAACGTATCAAATGAACCGGAGGCGCCAATCAGCCGTGAAATATAATAATGCTGTTGTTGCAGGAAAAGTGGTTGCAAAGCATCCTGCAGAAAGATTCTCATCCGCATCACTTCCTCCGCCGTTGCCGGATCATGCTGCTGAAACTGCTGCAACAATACAGATGCGCCTAACGGGAAGCTTTGCTTCCAGAACACCTGATCATCATTCGCTATTATAAACTCTGTGCTGCCGCCGCCGATATCCATCATCAGCACGGGCGCCGGTAAAAGCTGCACGGCCTGCTTTACGCCAAGGTAGATGAGCGTTGCTTCTTCATCGCCGGAAATTTTGCGCACTTCCATCGGGCAGACCACGCGCGCCTGCTCCATGAAATCATGGCCATTGGAAGCAGTCCTGATGGCAGCAGTGCCAAAGGCGATGATCTGTTCAGGGTGATATTCATCCATCACCGTTCTATATCGCCTGATCTGCTGCAAGCCGCGTTCAAATGGTTTTTCACCAATACGTTCCAAACCCTGCTCTCCCAGCTGCACGAATTCTTCCGCCTTGTACAACACTTTAAACTTGGCTTCCTCCAAAACATCAGCAATCAGCAGATGAAAGGTGTTGGTTCCGAGGTCAAGGATGGCGATACGTTTTTTCATGCTCGTGCTGCAGGCAAAAGTAACAGAATGAAAAGGCGAATGCGGCTGCCGCTTAATAAATATTCGATGCAGGTTTACAAAGTGATGAAACTGTTTCTATTTTTGAAGCACACAACCCATTCATCATATGACTGAGCTCACCCGCCGTAACTTCATCAGGCAAGCTTCCATGCTTGGCGCAGGCGCCTGCTGCATAGGCGCCCTTTCTGCCATTGAAGGCTGCACCACTTCGCTCGAAGCGATAGGCACGGAAAAATCAATTGTGGAAACGCCCGGGCAGATCAGCATTCTTAAGTCTGCGGTAGCAGGTCAGTCTTACATGAAGCTGAGCTCCAGCAAATTCAAGGATCCTATTTTTCTGAACGTGAACGCCGATGGCAGTTATACGGCAGTGTTGATGAATTGCACCCACAAAGGATGCGGACTCAGCGCATCGCAGGGGAAGTTTGTTTGTCCATGTCATGGTTCCGAGTTTGATCTCACCGGGCATGTGCTCAAGGGACCCGCCAAAACCGATCTGCAAAATTTCCAGGTTACCACCGATGACTTGCACATTATGGTGAAGTATCAGTAAGCAGTCACCGGTCACTTACAGATTGTAACGCTGTTGAATGACCTGCAGCCGGTCATGAAAACAATGTCCGCATCTCACATCTGACTTCTCGCGGGAAGGTATTTTCCAAAGCCGTTTTCTTCCTGTTACATTTACGGCACTTTCATGAGTCATCAACCAACCTTCACTGACTGGCTTTTGCTTGCCCTGCTGGCACTCATCTGGGGCAGTTCCTTTATTCTCATGAAAAAAGGGCTGGAGGCTTTTCACCCGGAACAGGTGGCAGCACTTCGTATCGTCATAACCGGATTGGTGCTGCTGCCGGTAACCGTGTTGCAACTGAATGCGGTGAATAAAGACAAGCTCCGGTACATCCTGCTGCAGGGATTGTTTGGCAATTTTATTCCGGCTTTTCTTTTTACGGCCGCACAGCAACACATCAACAGTTCAATGGCCGGCATTCTTAATTCATTGTCGCCGGTTTTCGTACTGCTGTTGGGCATACTGTTTTTCCATACCGGATATACCTACTGGAGAATTGCCGGCATGACGGTGGCATTTGCCGGTTCACTGTTGTTATTGTTATTCCAGGATCCATCCGGCATAAAGATTAATGGCTCCTACGGCTGGCTGATTGTACTGGCCACTGTCTCATACGGCATCAGTTCCAACATCATTAAAAAATTCCTGTTTGATATCAGGCCGGTCACCATCAATGCCGTAGCCTTCTCCTTCATGCTGCTTCCTGCATTGCTGGTATTGTATATGACGCACCTGCCACAGGCATTCGCGACGCACGACAATGCCATGACCGCACTCGGATACATTGCCATCCTTGGTATCGTTGGATCAGGCGTTGCTTCCGTTATTTATTTCAGGCTGATTCATCATACCACCGCGCTTTTTGCTTCATCAGTGACGTACCTTATTCCCATCGTTGCATTGTTCTGGGGCCTGCTGGCCGGGGAATCCATCGGGCTTATTGACTATGCAGGAATGGCATTGATCCTCTCCGGTGTTTACCTCGTAGGTAAATAAAATGCTGTTACAGGGCAGATGGTTTACACGTCGCAAATAAATAATGTTTGGTGTCAGTGCATGCTTATCACTTGCAGGCAATCATTGAAATCTCCACATTGACCTGCAGCGGCAGTCCCAGCACGGCAACGGTTTCCCTTGCAGGGTAATTGCCTTTGAAGTAGCTGCCATATACTTCATTCACGGCAGCAAACAACTTCATATCGCTCAGAAAAATGGTCGTCTTCACCACATGTGCAAATTCAAAACCTGCAGCGTTCAGAATGGCCTGCAGGTTCTCCATCACTTTGCGTGTTTCGCTGGCTGTATCACCTGTAACCAGCTCACCTGTTGCAGCATCCTTGGCCACCTGGCCTGAGATAAACAGCATGTTGCCCGACATCACCGCCTGGCTGTAAGGCCCTATAGGTGCCGGGCCTTTATCGGTTACTATAATTTGTTTTTCCATGTCAGCAGTTTAATTTATGGCAAAAGATAGCACTCTTTCGGCAGGTGCACCACCGTAAAAAAGATTGTCATGCAACGGTTACCTTTGTACGTAACAAACAATTCATTCACATTCATTGAAAATTTTTGCCACCGGACATCCGAAACGTCTTGCTGAGCTGCAGGAAAAAATCGGTGCTGCTCATTCCATTCACCTGCATGCATCTTCCGGCAATGGTGTGCAAGTGTCGGGTGAATATGATGTTGTTTTTGATCTGAATTTTGATGATGATGCTTCAGCGTTGCCGGCATACGCTGCGCTGCAGGACATACCTGTACTGGTTTGTGCCGTAAAGAAAACCCTTGCGCAACTCATCAGACAGCATGAAGGCGAAATAAAATGTCACTTCATAGGCATCAATGCACTTCCTACCTTTATCAATCGTTCACTCGCAGAAGTTTCACTCACTTCCAGTGCAGCAGGGCAGGCCTGGGAGAAAATATCGCACCTGCTCGGCTGGAATTATCAGGTAGTGGAAGACAGTCCGGGCATGGTGACACCCCGTGTGATTGCTATGCTGATCAATGAAGCATGCTTTACGCTGCAGGAGCAAACAGCTGCCATGCGCGACATTGATCTTGCCATGACGCTGGGACTTAATTATCCGTGGGGCCCGTTTGAATGGTGCGACCGTATCGGGATCACGGATGTTTATGAGACGCTGCAAGCCATCGCCGCCGCTTCCGGCAACGACCGTTATAAAATTTGCGGGCTGCTCAGCGCACAATACGCATCGCAGAAACCATTTTACGATAGATGAACCATCTGACCTAACGGCATGCAGGATACGAAGCTGTTGATTTATTCTTCACGCGATTCTTCCCGGTTGCAGTATATCCTGCAGCTGATGCTGTATGATTTGCTGGGGCTGGATTTTGAATTTACGAAAGATGAACAACGCTTCCTCGCATTCAACGGTCCCAAATTATGCTATGGGCTGCATAATGCCGGGGGCGTGGTTTTTATTCATGCAGATGAATTATTGTTTGATACAGGCATTCATCCTGTTTCCTTCCATACAGGAATTTACCAGGAGGTTACAACTATATTCCATCATGCGCAAAAGAGCGCCCTGCCGTTTGATCCGTTCGCCGCTGCATTCTACCTCGTTTCCAGGTTTGAAGAATATCTTCCTTTCAGGGCTGATCAACATGACCGGTTTCCGGCAGCACTGAGCATCGGCTACCGTCACGGATTTCTCCGGGTGCCTGTGGTGAATCATTATGCGCTTTTCCTGCAACAGCTATTGCAGCAACATTTCCCTGAAATAATTTTCCACCTTAAGAAATACCGGTTTCAGCTGACCTATGATATTGACATGGCATTTGCCTATCGCGAAAAGGGCTTGCTGCGGAATACGGCCGGCCTGCTGCGTTCGGTCATAACCCTCAACCTGAAAGCGTTCACCAACCGCCTGAAGGTGCTTGCCGGATTCGAACAGGATCCGTTTGACACATTCGGATATCAGCGCTTATTGCATGAACGTTATGCATTGCAACCTGTTTACTTCTTCCTGCTCGGCGATTACAGCCGCTACGATAAAAACATTGGCTGGAAAAATGCAGCCTTCAGGCAGGTGGTGAAAGCAACTGCTGAAAGCTGTCCAACCGGCATTCATGCCAGCTATGCTTCCAACCGTTTGCCCGGCAAGTTAATTACTGAGAAAGAACGGCTGGAAAAAATCACCGGCACAAAAGTATTTCGCAACCGGCAGCATTATCTGAAACTGCAAATGCCCGGTACTTATCAGCGGCTGTTGGCGGCTGGCATTACCGAAGACTTCACTATGGGTTATGCTTCTCAAATCGGATTTCGTGCAGGCATTGCAGCGCCATTTTATTTTTATGATCTTGAAAGAGAAGCTACCACCGAACTTTTGATTCACCCTTTTGCTGCCATGGATGCCACCTTGTTCTACCACCTGGAAATGGATGCGCTGACGGCGCTCCAGCAGGTGAAGCTGCTGGCAGATGAAGTAAAAAAGGTGAACGGCACTTTTATATTTCTTGCACATAATGACCTCATCAGTCAGCATGGCCCATGGAAAGCTTGGCATCAGCATTTTGAAACCTTACTCAGCTACTGTTCTGCATCGGTGAAAATATTCACGGAAACTAACATTACACCCAGCGCTGATTTGCGAAAACCATTACCTTTCGAACCGTAACCTCTTTTCTCCCAGCTATGCCGGTCATCAATTTAAGCAACACCAACTCCCTGGTGAATCAATTCCTGTCGGAAATACGCGACGCATCCATTCAACAGGACCGGATGCGGTTCAGAAAAAACATGGAACGTTGCGGAGAAATACTTGCCTATGAGATAAGCAAAGTATTGCCCTACCGGGAAAAGAAAGTCACTACACCACTGGGCACAGCCAATGTGCCCGTGCTGGAATCACCACCCGTGATCGGCTCCATTTTAAGAGCCGGCGTTATTCTGCACCAGGGCATGCTGAATTATTTTGATCATGCCGATAATGCATTTATCTCCGCCTATCGCAAACATCAGCCGGATGGCACCTTCGAAATACTGCTGGAATACGTGTCTTCGCCCAGCCTGGAAAACCGCACCCTGATATTAGCTGATCCCATGCTGGCTACCGGGCAATCGATGGTAAAAACGTTGGAACAGCTTTTTGAAACCGGCAAACCCAGGCATACGCACCTTGCCTGTGTAATAGCTGCACAGGCCGGCATTGACCTCGTGTTGCAGCATATTCCCGATGTAACGATATGGGCTTGTGCAATTGATGAAAGGCTCGATGCAAGGTCCTATATCGTGCCCGGACTTGGTGATGCAGGCGATCTTGCCTATGGTTCAAAAATGCAGCATTAGATTCCTAAAAATGTTAAAATTGCATTTGCTTATAGCATTTTGATAAAACTATACTAACTTTAAAATCCTTTATCCCGAAACGGTCCGGCATAATTGATTACTTAAACCGATTGGTAGATGAAAAAATTTATACGCTTCACATTTGTTTTACTGCTGATTATAACCACTGCGGTGCGTGCACAGGATGTACACTTCTCGCAGTTTTATTATTCACCCTTCACCCTCAATCCCGCATTGGCAGGATCGATGGACGGGCAATACCGTATCGGTGGCATCTACAAGAATCAATGGGGCAGTGTTTCATCACCGTATGTGTATTCCACTCCTTCTGTATTCGCCGATTTCAAATTGTTTGCCGGCGGATATTCTTACAATTACCTGGGGCTGGGTGTACTGTTGCTGAATGACAAATCAGGCGATGGCGGCTTGTCCAACATTACCGGCATGCTTTCCGCTTCCTATCACCAGGCATTGGACAGGGAAGGAAATTATCATATTGCCGTTGGGCTGCAGGGCGGTTTCGTGCAGAAGAAAATTGACTTCGGCAAACTGGATTTTTATGATGAGTTCGACGGGTTAGGATTCAATGGCATTACCTCGGAACATTTCGATTATTACCAGATCGGCTATGCTGATTTTGCCGCCGGTGCATCATTTGACGGTATGGTAAGCCGTTCAAGCCGTGTGCAGTTCGGGGCTTCCGCATTTCACCTCACCACGCCCACTGAATCATTTTTCGTGTCCAGCGACAATGTGCTCAACATGCGTTATGTGGTGCATGCCAATGCCACTTTTGGTATCAATAATAAATACTACATCTTTCCTTTCCTGCAATACCAGATGCAGAACAACGATAATGAATTTGTAATCGGTTCCAATTTCGGTATTAACCTCAACAGTAATCCGCGCGGGTTACCCAGTGTATTTTACATCGGTGCCTTCAGCCGTGCCGGCGTTGACCTCATTCCTACCGTCGGCATCATGATGAAAGGCGTGCAGGCAGGGTTAAGCTATGATGTTACCACTTCCAGCGATCTGAGCGCCGCCACCAATGGCAAAGGAGGTTTTGAACTTGCCATCGTTTATACGGGTAACAATCAACCGCCGCGTCACTACAAACGCATCTACTGTCCTTCTTTCTGATCCTGCTTCACCGGCGGAAAAAACCAGCGGATTTTACTGCAAAAGCATAATGAGATTTTGCCGCTTCATGTAGTTGCAACGCTTCACATATTCACTGCTGCTATTGCTGTGCAGATCGTGACACCCAAAGGTTTCCTTTCACATAAAAACGATAGGGCAGCTTTGCATCGTCACCTGCATAGTCAACACCAATACGCGGGCCGGACACAATCTTACTGCGCGATATTTTTATTCCACAGTCTTCCAGCCATATCGTATCGGAAAGCAGGCTGCAGCCGGTATGCATCGTTTTGATGCCAAGCGCCTGTGCAGCAGCACCGGGCCCCGCCGTCAATGCAAATGCCGGTTTTATTTTTTTTCTGCGTTCCAACATGATTGCGATACCTTCCAACGGCTCAACCGCCCTGATGAGTACGGCATGCGGAATGCCGATTTGATTAGTCACCACATTAAACAAGTGATGTATCCCGTAACATAAATACACATACGCCGTTCCACCGGAAGCATACATCACGGAAGTGCGCGTAGTTTTGCGGTGATTGTATGCATGTGAAGCCCTGTCTGTTGCTCCTGCATAAGCTTCCACTTCCGTAATAGTGCCGGAGGTTAAGCCTTCCTCAAACCGCGTGACGATGATTTTTCCCAACAGGTCACGGGCAACCTGCAAGACATTACTGCGCAGGTAAAATGTTTGTGGCAGTTTATTCATATCGGTTCAGCAACTCGCGGCTCATCATGTGAACTGCATCAGTCAAGCTAAGCAAGTAAATGATGTGTAAGATACATCATCAAATCGGTGGCAGACGGTATGATGCTGCACATCGCTGAATGATTCAAAGCAAGCCGGGGCGATTGTCAAAATCAATAATGGAAAGTGTTTAAAATCCTAATTGTTATTTTAACGATTAATTTCATCAAGCTTCCATTTTCATTGTCACCGAAAACAAAAGGCCATCTTTACCTCATCCCTTCATCCCTCGGTGATGAAGGCATGGCTTTCATGACAGCTGCGAGCCTTCAGATCATTGACGGCATTTGTTATTTCATTGTGGAACATGATCGCTCCGCCCGGCGATTTTTACGAAGCATCGGTTATAAAAAGAATTTTGATGAAGGTCACATGTACGCCTTTGCCAGAGATGAGGCATTCACGCCGCCTGTATCGTTGCTGCCTTACCTTTTGCAGGGCAATCATGTGGGTGTAATATCCGAAGCAGGTTGCCCGGGCATTGCCGATCCCGGGGCAGGTGTGGTAATCTGGGCGCATCAGCACGGTGTAAAAGTGATACCACTGGTAGGTCCTTCATCGCTGTTTCTCGCGCTGATGGCCAGCGGATTAAACGGGCAGCAATTCGCTTTTCATGGTTACCTGCCTATACCGGCTGCCGAACGAAAAGCAAGGCTAAAGCAACTGGAAGAAGAATCGTTGCGCAAAAATCAAACACAGCTGTTCATGGAAACACCGTACCGGAATATGTCGTTGCTGAAGGATTTGCTGACCACCTGCAGGCCAGCTGACTTGCTGTGCATTGCATCGGCTATCACGCTGCCGGATGAAATGATCCGCACCATGACGGTCGGCAATTGGAAAAATCAAACGGTTGACCTGCGTAACAAACCAACGGTTTTTTTGCTGCTGGCAAAATAAATGCACCTCAGCCGCCACCGCGTATCACTTCAAACGATGAAAAATTCTTCAACGGGGCTGTTATTACATCCACCCTGCTCACGACAGCCCGTTCCGGACCTTCATGGCACCAGCCGATAAACAGTGCAAGGCTCTGTTCTTCACCTTCCGCTTCAATATATACAGATCCGTCAGGTTCATTTTTAGCAAATCCTGTTATATCGAGCAACATCGCACGGTGGCGGGCACTGGCGCGAAAAAAAACGCCCTGCACTTTTCCATAAACGTGAATATCACAATGCATGATTTTCATGGCAGGACCCTTCAGCGAAAGATATAAAAAACGGGGATATGTTATGCCATGTCTGCAACGGCTACTACCTGATATGCCGCATTGTTAACTTTGATGCATTCCGGTAAATCTGCAAGCGTGACAAAGAACATTTTAATCTTTCCCGGGCTGGCGGCAGATGAGCGTATGTTTTCACTGCTGCAACAGAGCTTACCTGCCGTAAGGGTGATACGCTATTTGTTGCCGGATAAAAAGGAGACCCTTGCCGCATACGCTCAAAGAATGGCTGCAACCATACCGGAAAGGCAGGAAACCATCTTCATCGGGGTTTCATTCGGCGGTATCCTTGCACAGGAGCTAGCACACTATATTCCGGCGAAAAAAATCATACTCATCTCTTCTATTTCATCATCGGCTCAACTGAGCGCGTTACTTGCTTTTTTCAGAAAATTCCCTGTATACGACTGGCTTTCAGCACAGCAAATAAAATGTATTGTTATTTGGGCCGGTCGTCTTTTCACAAAGAAAAGCAATGAAGAAACCGCATTGTTCGAATCAATGGTGCATGATGCGGATATTCAATTAATACGATGGGGTATCCGCATGACCTTATGCTGGAAGCAGGAAACGGCTCCCGCTAACGTAATTCATATTCATGGTTCACATGACCGTTTGTTTCCCGTGCGTAAAATTCCGGCCGACTTCATCATTGAAGGCGGTCAGCATTTTATGATTGTTCAGCGAGCCACAGAGATCCGCACCTTGTTGATGAAACTGCTGCAATTATAACGCCACTGGTTCGATGCCGACAGCAGGTTAACCTTCCGCTCCTGCTGCTTCCTGTGCCACTTATGTTTCAAAGTGTTACATTCGTTTACCAAAAACGCCACCGCATTTTATGAGCATAAAAATCCTGATCACAGGGGGAACATTTGACAAGGAATACGATGAATTGAATGGCACCCTCTATTTTAATGAAACGCACCTGCCGGAAATGCTGAAGCTGGGTCGTTGTACGGTGAAAGTGGAAGTAAAAACCGCTATGATGATTGACAGCCTTGAGATGACTGATATACAACGCAAGATTATAGTTGATTTATGCGACCGTTGTGAAGAAGACAAAATTGTGATAACACATGGCACTGACACCATGGCTGTTACCGCGAGGGTGCTGGGTGAAGCAAGCCTGCCCAAAACCATTGTACTTACCGGTGCCATGATACCTTATAAGTTCGGCAGCTCCGACGGATTCTTCAACCTGGGCAGTGCGCTTGCCTTTGCACAAGCGCTTCCTTTTGGCGTATATGTTGCCATGAATGGCCGGTACTTCAACTGGAATAATGTGCGGAAAAATAAAAAAACCGGCATGTTTGAAGAGCTCCTTTGACAGGCTGAAAAAGACCGTGCTGGTTGCTCATCAATAAGCACACTTACCATCTATGTCGCCGGCCGGCATTGCAATGCCGGAAGATGCCTTCCTCAAAACATTTAAAAACTAACTTTACCGTACAACCCGGAAATTATCCATGAGAACAATCATAGATGCGGGCCGGCCCGGGCTGGCTTCGCAACTCAGAGAAATTTTTCACTACCGTCACTTGCTGTGGATGCTGGCCTATCGCGACTATCGTGTACGGTATGCGCAGACCGTTTTAGGTATTGCCTGGGCACTGATACAGCCGGTGCTGACCCTCCTGATTTTTATTCTTGTATTTAACAAAGCAGTGAAGGTGGAAACGGGTAGTGTCCCTTATCCCGTTTTTGCACTTACCGGCATGTGGGCCTGGTCTTATTTTTCCTATGTAATTACACAGGCCGGGCAATCCATCATCAATGCACAGGCACTGGTAACAAAAATCTATTTCCCCCGGATGATTATTCCTGTTTCCAAAGGACTGGTTGGCTTTATTGATTTCATCATCGTGTTTTTATTGTTGATGATCCTGATGCTTTGGTATCGCTTTCTGCCCGGCAGCAATCTGTTCGCACTTCCCGTTGTTATCCTGGCCGTCATCCTGTTTTCCATGGCGATGGGAATCTGGTTCAGTGCGCTCACTATCCGTTTCCGCGATCTGCAGTATGTCATTCCGTTTCTTGTGCAGATCGGATTATACCTCTCTCCGGTAGGTTATCCTTCGTCACAAATCCCGGATGCTTACAGGCATCTATACTACCTCAACCCCATGGCCGGCATCATTGATGGATTTCGTTATTCCGTACTTGGCACACCGCTGCCGGCAGCAAGTTACCTGCTTTACAGCGGTGCCATCATGGTGGTGTTGCTTTTGAGCGGTGTGTATTATTTTCAACGTACAGAGCGGGTGATCGCAGATGTTATTTAAACCAGCCATACCATCAAGGCATAGCAACTTTCAGCTGCCTGCTGCGAATCCGCTGCTGAACAACCTGGTTCATGAATAAGAACAAATGAAAAACACCTGACTGCTTTTGTCTATGCAACCTGTTATCATCGCTCAGCATATTTCCAAATTCTACCGGCTTGGCCGCAGGCGCAGCGGGAGTTTTCGTGAAACGCTAAACGACCGCTTCAACAGTTTGCTCATGAAAAATGAAACGCTGGCAGCCACGGAATTCAGGGCACTCAACGATGTCTCCTTCCGGGTAAATGCCGGCGAAGTGATGGGCATCATTGGTAAAAACGGCGCAGGTAAAAGCACCTTACTAAAAATATTATCCCGTATAACCGCTCCGACAAAAGGAACTGTGGAGATACAGGGAAGGGTTTCATCACTGCTGGAAGTCGGCACGGGATTTCATCCTGAACTCACCGGTCGCGAAAATATTTTTATGAACGGCGCCATTCTCGGCATGAAGCGGAAGGAGATAAAAAACAAGTTCGATGAGATCGTGGCATTCGCAGGCATCGGGCAGTTTCTCGACACTCCCGTGAAGCGTTACAGCAGCGGAATGTATGTAAGGCTGGCTTTTGCCGTGGCCGCGCATCTTGAGCCGGAGATCCTGATCATCGATGAAGTGCTGGCTGTGGGCGACGCGGAGTTTCAGAAGAAGTGCCTGGGAAAAATGAAATCCGTGAGCGAACAGGATGGCAGAACAGTATTGTTCGTCAGTCACAATATGGGCGCCGTTGCACGGCTTTGCAGGCGTGCCATGATACTGGAGCAGGGTAATATCGTTTTCGACGGCACATCGGCAGAAGCCATTCAGCAATATCACCGCAGCGTGAATACCGCTGACGGAAACCTGTTGCTGCGGAACCGCGCCAACAAAACCGGCAAGTCTTCCTACATTTTTTCTGATTACTATATTTCAGACAGTGACAACCGTAGGGTGAATACTATAACAACCGGCAGCAACGTCAGCTTCCATGTATTTTTGCGGCAACAACAGCAGCATCCGGTGCAGGCATATATCACGCTGTCGCTGAAGGATAGTGCCGGCAACAGGCTGCTGAGCCTTGCCTCCGGATTATACAACCGCAAGATCAGCCTCAGCGGCGACGCAGAAGTGATCTGGACGATTGAACGACTCCAGCTCGCTGATGATGACTACTCCTGCGATTTGTATTTGTTTGAAGCCGATGGTGGCGCAGGGATGATTGATGCATTGGAAGATGCCTTCAGCGTGACGGTGGAAGAAGGCGATTACTTTCATTCAAACATGATACAGACAAGGGGGCGCGATAAATTCTTTTGTGAATTTAAACTGGAAGTTCGTGAAGCATGACTTCCCCAATTTGTTTGTTCCGGGCGCCGGCAAATCCGGCACTTCTTCACTGCACCTTTATCTCGGCCGGCATCCCGGCATTACGATGATGCAGGTAAAAGAGCCGCACTTTTTCTCCAGGGATGAATACTACCGTATAGGATGGGATGCATACCTGCAGGGATATGCATCCGGTAATTTTAAGGGACAATATCTTGGCGAATCCAGCACGACTTACTTCCTGTCGGTAAAAGCGATTACACGCATTCAGTCTGACATACGTGATCCTAAATTTATATTCCTGCTTAAAAATCCAGTTGACAGGATACTCTCTCACTATAACTGGATACGCACCATAGGTGAACAACTGCCACCATTCAGGAAGGAAGTTACGGATGACCTTTCCGTACCTTTTGATGCCGATCAACCAATGCAACAATTCTACTACAAAAGTTATGTCGAGTTCAGCCGTTACGGAAAATGGATACAGCATTTTTTTTCCGCATTCGGAAAAGAAAACTGCCATATACTACTCGCAGAGCAACTGGAAGAAAATCCGCTGCCGGCGTTGAACGGTTGTTTCCGCTTCCTTCAGCTGCCGGCGATGGAGGCCATCACTCCCATAACGGAAAATAAAACGAAGGATTATTTCTATTCGGAACGGCCACGCACCATCACCAGGCTTGGCAAAAAACTGTTGCCGCCGCAAATCAGGAAGAAAATTATTGCAGCAGGTGTTTTACCTTTCCCCACCACAAAAAAAATAAAGGTTGATGCCCCTCCTTATATCGCTGCCGCGGAAGAAAGAAAGTGGCTGCGTTCATTGCTATCCGATGACTTTCTTCATTTAAAAAAAATTACAGAAATTGATTTCTCATCCTGGACGGATTTTTATGAAGCTGGATAAACCACACTTAATTACATTTCAGAAGATCGGACAGCTGGAGCAGGGTTATATCTCAGTGTTTGAATTTGAGAAGTTTCTATCGTATCCTATCAAGCGGCTTTTCTGGACTTACTTCACGCCTGAAAGCGTTATCCGCGGCAATCATGCACATTATGCAAATGAACAGGTATTGATTGCAGCAGCAGGCAGTATTCACATCACCACCGAAACTATAGCAGGTGAAACAACAAGCTGGACGCTGGATAATCCGAATACAGGACTCTATGTTCCGCCACTTACCTGGACAGTGTTGCAATACTCACACAATGCCGTGCAGATGGCATTATGTTCTGCATTATATGCGGAAGAAGATTATATACGGGATTATGAGCAGTTCCGATTACTGGTGAAAAAATATGCTGAATGACCGGCATCGTCCGCTATAAGAGCAGCATGAGCGAGGAGTGGAACGCCTTTGTGGAAGGCAGCAAGAATGCCACGTTTCTGTTTAACCGGAATTACATGGATTATCATGCGGACCGTTTTGAAGATCATTCCCTGTTTTTTATAGAGAAAGAAAAGATCATTTCCGTAGTGGCGATGAACCGGCTGGAAAACAGTTTTATCTCTCACCAGGGACTTACTTATGGCGGGTTTCTCAGCGGAAACGGCATGAAGCAGGAAAAAATGGATCGTTGTTTTGATGCCTTACTGAACTATGCGCAGCAGTGTGGCATTTCGGAAATTGTTTACAAAACAATACCGTATATCTATCACCGGTATCCCGCCGGTGAAGATCTGCACTGCCTTTTTAAAAGAGGGTTCATGCTGACACGGCGCGATGTGATGGCAACGATAGACATAGCCATGCTGAATGATTCCATCAGAGACCGCGAGCAGGAAGTGCAACGTGCAAAAAGAAACAACCTGCATGTGCAGCGGTCACGTGACCTGCCGCGATATATGGCTATCGTGAAAGCACTCACGAATAAAAAATTCAACCGCGATCCTGTTCATACTGCTGAAGAGATGATGCAACTGGCGGCCGCCTTTCCGGATAATATTAAGTTGTATGCTGCCTTTAGAAACAGCCACATGCTGGGCGGCATTCTTATTTATGAAACAGCAACAGTTGCCCATGCGCAATATATTGCCGCAGATAATGAAGGTGAGCAAACCGGTGCGATTGACCTGGTGATTGACTACCTGATTTATGAAGCCTATCCGCACAAACAATATCTTGACCTCGGCAATTGTGCGGAAAACGACGGCATGCAGCTGAATAACGGGCTGATGTCATTTAAAGAACGATGTGGCGGACGGGCCGTCGCACATGATTTTTACACTTTCAAAAGCTGAAATGGGCCGCAAACTCGATCAATATTTCAATGCTTACCGTTTGCATGAGTTTGAAACGGTGCAGGCCTATTACCGCCGGAAAAAGGTATTGGAGATCATCGCAGGGCTGGCACCAAAATCAATCCTGGAAGTCGGTTCAGGCAATCATCCCCTCTTTACAGATATTCCAACATTTGAACGGTTTTGTGTTGTTGAACCTGCTGACGGGTTTTACCGCGAAGCCGTGAAGCACAGAGAGCAACTGCCGCAAGCAACACAGAAGAAAATAACACTGCATCAAGCGGACTTTGAATCTTATTCCCGGCATGCGGAAGCGGCCTTTGACCTGGTAGTGATTGGCGGCTTGCTGCATGAAGTGGAGTTTCCTGAAAAAATACTGGCAGCAGCTGCACGGATTTCTTCTGCGTCCACCATCATTCACATCAATGTTCCGAATGCGTATTCTTTTCACAGGATGCTGGCCGTTTCGGCAGGACTGATTCCTTCCGTGTTTACGGTTTCCGAAGCTCAGCAGCAATTACAACAACACCATACCTTTGACATGGAACAGCTGTCATCGCTCGTCATCAAAAACGGATTTACCGTTATTGACCGTGGTTCTTTTTTCCTGAAGCCTTTTACGCATCAGCAGATGCAGCAAATGCTCACGCATAACATCATCAACCAACAAATACTGGACGGGCTGTATGCCCTCGGCGATCAGTTCCCGCTGCATGGATCAGAAATTTTCATGAACATAAAACTGTCATAACAAGCAAAATGATACCACCGTTGCAGGTTGTCATTTTATCCCTTTTTTCCTGATGCACGTACCATTTCAAAATCTGCCATTATCATTGCGCCCGATGGCTGCGGAAATCAGCGCTGCCTTGCAGGCAACCCTTGAAGGCGGATGGTATATACTTGGCAAAAATGTGGAGCACTTTGAACAGGAATATGCGGCATTCGGTGGCGGTGGCTATTGCGTGGCAGTCAGCAATGGCCTCGATGCCCTTCACCTTTGTCTGCTGGCACTGGAAATCGGTGAGGGCGATGAAGTAATCGTGCCTTCCAACACCTACATCGCTACGCTGCTCGCCATATCACATGTAAATGCAAGACCGGTGCCCGTTGAACCGTCGCTGGCATCATACAATATTGATCCGGGTAAGATCGAAGAGAAGATCACGTCAAAGACCAAAGCCATTATGCCGGTTCATCTGTATGGCCGCGCATGCGAAATGGATGCAATAGCTGACGTGGCACAACGGCACGGTTTGTATGTCATTGAAGACAATGCGCAGGCGCATGGCGCTTATTGTAAAGGGCGGATGACAGGAACATTCGGTGAAGTGAATGCAACGAGTTTTTATCCTACCAAAAACCTTGGCGCTTTAGGAGATGCCGGCGCCATTACCACACATTCGGCACCGCTGGCAAAAAAAATCCGTTTGCTGCGCAATTACGGATCAGAAAAAAAATACATCAACACCGTGATCGGCTATAACAACCGTATGGATGAGCTGCAGGCCGCTATATTGCAGGTGAGACTGCGCCACCTTCGGCAGGATAATGCCGAAAGAATTAAACTCGCCGCATCCTATGTTGAACAACTGAAAAATGAAGCGGCCATCATATTGCCGGCGCAAAGTGCCGAAGCCGCTAATGTCTGCCACCTTTTTGTAATCCGGACGGAGAAGCGGGATGCCTTACAGCAATTTCTGATGGAAAAAAATATTGAAACGATCGTGCATTACCCCGTTCCGCCTCATCTGCAGCAAGCATATTCACACCTCGGATATAAAAGAGGTGACTTCCCTGTCAGTGAAAAAATCGCCGACACTTGCCTCAGCCTTCCGCTTTATCCCGGACTCGGCGAGGATGCAATCACTTACATTTGTGAAAGCATTCACGCGTTTTTTTAATGGCTGGTCAGCTTCCCGTTGTTTCTGTCTGCACACTGATCTATAATTCAGGCCACTGGGTTATAGAAGCATTGCAAACTGTTCAGCAGCAATCGTACCCGCAGCATGCCATACAACATATTGTGATTGACGACGGATCTGCTGATGATTCCGCAAACGTGGTGGACGAATGGATCAGGAAAAATAATTTTCAGTGCCTGTTTATCCGGCATGATGCGAACCAGGGAATCTGCAAGAGCCTGAATGAAGCTTTGCGTCATGCTACCGGTAAATATTTTTCCTCTTTGGGAGATGACCTTTGGAAAGTGAACCGTCTTGAGAAGCTGGTGGCAGCATTTGAAAAACTACCCGATGAATATGCTTTGATTCACACACCGGTTGACTTCTGTGATGAAAACAGCGTCATCACCAAGCGCCATTTCCAACGAAATAATCATGTGATGGAAGGAGTTGTGTTTACGGAAATCTTAAGCAATGGCAGCATGGTTATTCCACCGTCGGTCATCTACAGAACTGATTGCATCCGTACTGCCGGCGGATATAATGAAGCAATGGTGTTTGAAGATCTTGATATGCTGCTTAAGCTTTCTTACCGGTACAAATTTAAATGGCTGGATGAAGCATTGACCGTTTACCGGATACAAAACAGGATCAGCAGCAGCAACACTGATTTTTTTATGAAAGAAGGAGTGTTCACCTTGCCGCTGTATTATATTGTAAGCACTGCTCCTTTTCTTGGTAAACAAAAAAAGATTGACAAAATTATTCTGAAAAATCAGGCTGCCGCGAAACGGGCTTATCATCTGTCGAAGGATAAGCGCGATACAGGACCGGTTAACCTCTTCCACTACTCCGTCTTTGACCGTTATATACCGGATTACTTGCGTAAAGAAAAGATGCTGTTTCCCTATCTGCTGCAGCTGACGAAACTTTTCCTGTTCAGGAAGAGAGCAGGTTATTCCATAAGAGATATTGCTTACCTGTTCAGGCTCTATTTCAAAAACTGAACTTCATGCTGCATGAGGTTATCATTACCGTGTAATGCATCATCATGCACTTTCCATAACCCGTCAAAGCAACATTAACTTACCTCGTTAACATCAAATGCTGTGCGCAATGAGTCAGCATAAAACTCATCGGCATCGGGCAACCAGGCAGGATCTTCCATTTTGGAAATATAGGTAGAAGTGTATTGATGCGCTTCACTTTTCAGCACCCGTAAAAAGGGCTTGTCATCCCTGTACAACACCACGTATGGAGACTGGAATATTTCAATACCGGTCCTGGCAATCTCATCTTCATATGCCGTATTGATCCGTTCGCACATAACTGCGATCAGCCGCGCCATCCTGTATTCGGTGACATTATGATCAGCTGATTGAAATACATGTTGAAGCCACCTGCTCTCATAGTATGAAAATTCCACGCCTTGTTTATGCTTGTTTACATATTCACGGTAGTCGAGGTAGCAGGTGCGGTAAAATATTCTCCTGTTCGATTTACAGAAATTAGCATGAATCAATCCTACCGTCTTATTACGCGACAGCCGGTAGTAGATCGGAATGCGGGCATGTTCGATACGGCCGTAAAATTCTTCATACCGCACATCACTTTCAAACGAACGCAGGTAGTATTCTCCCGGTCGTATGAAGCGGACATACCTGTTGCCATGATGTTCATCACCGAAAAGCTCAATCAGCTTCAGTGATATGGCACCGGGCATTCTGCTTTTTAAAATATTTTTCTTCAGCCGCTTATATTCCGGTAACAATAAAAAATCACCATCACCGCGGAAAAACCAGGTTCGCTGCACATGGTCAACACATAGCTGCCGGCAGTCACGGAGATTGAGATCAGGACGATGAAGCACTGTGATATCCATGACACCGCTGTACTGTTCCCTGAACCGAAGCATCCTTTCATAGGTATCATCGGTGGAGCCATTATCAACGGCGATCAACTGATCTGCAAAACCAACAATACTAAGCAGGCATGCATCAATCGTATAGGCCTCGTCTCTTGCCACGAGGCAAAATGCAATACCGTCTTTCAGCGGAAGCCCTGCTTTTGAGTGCCGCTTTTCCCGGATACGGAACTGATAGTACAGGTGATAGCTAAACCATGCAACAACAGGCCGTAATAAAACATAGCGGGTAAAGGTGACCGCTTTGGCAAGCCGCTTTACCCATTCATTTGTTTCAAACCTCACCTGTATCATGGTTCAAAGATGGTAATCGCTGTATAAACGCCGTAACAATAGCAGTCAATAAAAATCATTCTTGCAAATTGTGCAAATTTGCCGCATGCAAAAAATCAGGGTGGCGCATGTCATTTATAACCTGCAACGCGGCGGTGCTGAGCGACTAACCCTTGATATCTGCCGTGAACTGAACAAAAGAAATGATTTCGAATCGGTGCTGATCGTGTTTGATGACCGGAACGATTTTCCGGAAGCCACCGGTGACATCAATATCGTGCGGTGCAGCAGCACAGTCGTGCTGAAATTCCCATGGAATGTAGTGAGCGACCTTGCAGACTGGAACCATATCATGACGAAGCAAAAACCCGATATCATTCATTCCCATCTGTTTTATGCTGATTGGGTGAGCCGTGAACACCTGTATAAGGATATAGCATACTTCTCGCACATTCACGGAATCACTACGCAATATGAACGGCTTTCGGCCGGGCAGTGGCTAAGCCGCCAGCATGCAATACGTTTGGTTACCGGCAGGCATATCAGGAAAAGATACAAGGCCTGCCACAATCAGTTTATCGCGAATTCGCATGAAATCAAGCGATACCTTCAGCGTAATTTAAACGACAAAAGCGGCATGGTGCACCTTCTGCCGAATGCAATCGACCGGCAGAGATTCAGCAGCAAGCAACACGGCTCCTCCGGCCAACTGATCAGGTTAGTTAGTACAGGCACTTTGAATGAAAACAAGAACCAAGCATTTCTGCTTTTGGTCGTGCAGCAACTTCGTGCTAAAGGAATACCGGTTCAGCTTGATCTCCTCGGTGACGGCCCGCTGTTGCATGAACTGGAAAAGAAAGTAAAAGAATATCAGCTGGAAAATGCCGTTCATTTGCATGGCATGGTACAGGATGTGGAGGCCTATTTACAGCAGGCAGATATTTATGTGCATGCAGCCAGTAACGAACCCTTCGGGCTTGCATTGGCAGAAGCGTTGTCAGTTGGGTTGCCGGTGATCAGCCTCGATGGCAAAGGTACCCGCAACATCGTGGAGGACGGAAGTAACGGCTTCGTGGTAAGCAGTCATGATCCCGAATTATTTGCAAAAAAAATAATGGATGTTGCGAAAGATGAAAACACATACATTGGGTTTTCAAACCGGGCCCGGGAAAGTGCGGAGAAATTTGACATCGGTAATTACGTTGACAAACTTACCGTGCTTTACCGGAATGAGTTGAAGTACAGAAGACCAAATGCTGTTGCATACACCACTTAATTAACGCCGCAAGTGAGTGCCGACCGTTAGCGGCAAGTTGATTTTCAATCTTTGTTTCTTCAATATCAGGATACATTGGAAACACCTGCAACATATCACCGTTTAGTCCAATTAAGTGTTCCGCTTTTTCATCAGCCGTTCTGGCTGGATGCGGTAGCGCCCGGCGCCTGGCATGCCATTGAGATCATGGAAGACGGCAAGCTGATTGCTTCCGCGCCTTATGTTATGAAGAAAAGCTTGCTGGGCACAGAGCTCATCATGCCGAAGCTCACGCAGTTCCTTGGCCCGAATCTCTTACTGCCACAGGTTGATTACAAGGAGCGCCTCGCTAAAGAGATGCAACTGCTGGAACAAATTATCCTGCAGCTGCCTGCCCACGATTTCTTTTTACAGCGCTGGCATTACCATTATCAGAACTGGCTGCCGTTTTATTGGAAAGGCTACCATCAGACAACACGCTACACTTATGTGCTGCCCGATATTTCACAACCGGAAACTCTGCGCAAACATTTTAGTGATAAAGTGAAAAGAGAAATCCATAAAGCGGAAAAGCAGTTTACGGTGGAGCGCAGCAGTGCAGTGCAGCCATTTTATGCAATGCTTGCCGCCAACTTTAAAAGCAAGGCAATGGATATTCCCTTTGACGCGGCCTTGTTGCAACGGATTTACGCAGCATGCCGTAAACACCAGTCCGGCGATATCTGGTTATCGAGAGATGCTCACGGAACTGTTGCCGGAGGTATCATGGTTGCCTGGGATCAACAGAGCGCCTATTATATTATTGGCGGAAAGAACAATGACTTTGGTAATGCCGGTGTAATGAGTCATCTTTTCTGGCAATGCTTTAATGATTTGAAATCCACGGTGAAGCAATTTGATTTTGAAGGATCGATGATCAGGGGAGTGGAAAATTATTTCCGTTCATTTGGCGCGTTGCAGCAGGGATTTTTTGAGTTGTCTAAAATCAGTTCTGTGTTGCAATCGGCGAAATCCGGATTGCGTAAACAGTTCAGGCGTTAACAGCCGGCATCAGCTCTTTTGCAAATACAGGATAATTGATAGCGGCATTGTATTGTTGCTGCCAGGTATCATGCGCATGCTTCCGGAATGACATGATCTCCGCTTCACTCTTTGCATGAAATTTTTCCAGGGCTGCCGCTACTTCGCGGGGCGAAGGATTGGCTGGCAACAGTACGCCGTTGAATCCGTCTTTCACAATTTCAGGAACACCTCCCACGGCTGTTGCCATCACGGGAATGCCGGCAGACATACATTCCATCATGCTTACCGGCACACCTTCCAGCGCGCTGAGGTTGAGCAGCAGGTCAAATGAAGTTGACGCATATAATTCCGCCAGTTGCTGATGGTTTAAATTTCCGGTAAACTGAAGCTGCACCGTGCTGTTGACGGAAAGCAGCTCCCTCACCCGTTTTTCATAACGGCTCCTGTCATGCATGGCGGTTCCCACATGTTTCCATTGCACTTCCAGTCCGGTAACCGCAGTCAGTGATTCCGCCAGTAGCTCAATCCGCTTGACGGAATAGTTGTATCCGATGCTCATTATCCGGATACAGCTTGCATGCTTTGTATATGGTGCGCCCGGCATTTCAAAACAACCGAGCCGTGCAAGACGGCAGTTTTCAAAATGCAGTGCGGGAAAACGCTGCCGGATATAGTTCAGTCCGAAGGAAGAGATAAAAAAAATCCTGTTCAGCTTATCGAACTTGATCTGCTGAAACGGAATATAATTGCCTGCATGCCGCTCATCATAGATCTCGAAAGCATGCGCCCGGGAACAGGCATTGACAACCGGGAACCTGCTCTTCAGCAAGGCAAGCGCAACAGCGGAAAGATCATTCCAGTAAGAATACAGGTGAACGGTATAACCCTGCGACGCATATCGATCTACCACAGGACGGAGCTTGCTGCAGAGGTCTGTCGCTATCAGCAACGACCCAAACATATTACGCAGCAGCGCCAATGCAGGCCAACGGCTAAAATTTTTCCTGACGAAATTGAATTCCCCGCGCAACACCTTCCAGTCAAGTTGTAACAGCGCTTTCCATTTTGCCACCAGTGAAAGCCTGAACGGAATCCACAAGATCTTCACCTGTTGCGGCAACAACCGTGTTTGCTCTTTCACCGCCGAACGCGGCACGACGATCACTTCCACACCTCTTTCACTCAGCACTTTTAACTCATCTTCAAAGTGCTCATCGCCAATGTCGAAAGGAAAAGAGTGTGTAATGCAGATAAGCACGGCAGGTGCGATTGCTTCAGGCATGGCATGGAAGTGATGAAAGCGATAACTGAACGATGGAATTCCCCTGCGTAATTTTAGTTAAGTTTCAACTATCTTTCACAAAATTCTTGCTGGGGGCAAAGCAGCCGGTCACGGTGAAGTATCATGCAAAAACAGAAAGTACTGATCCTCTCTTATTTCTTTTTTCCATGCAATCTCCCCGGCGCCCACCGCACCTTTTCATGGGCACGCCATCTGCATGATTTTGATCTTTGGCCTGTCGTCATCACCCGTAACTGGGACCGGCCGCTGAAAAACAGGAATGACTTGTTCATGCCTACAGGTAACTCGGTTGTGCACCGTGTGGAAGACGGGTATGAGGTGTATTACCTTCCCTTCAAAGGCGGCATCCGCGACATGGTGCTAAACCGTTACGGTGAATCAAGAATGGTTTTGCTGAGAAAAGCATTGACTTACCTCGAACTGATTGCCCAGAACTTTACCACGCATGCACTTGCCTACCGCAATTTTTACACGTTTGCAAGAGAACTGATCCGGAAAGACCCATCGATAAAAATCATAGTCACTTCCGCGATGCCCTTCGGCCTGTTCAGTATCTGTCATAAACTACACAAGGCAACCGGCAAACCGTGGATAGCAGATTACCGCGATGACTGGAATACCACGTCATGGACATCCAACTATACCATTGAAAGTCACATCACCGGGAAAAAATCCCTTCCAGACCGCATCCTCTCTTTCTTTGAGAGCAGGAGTGAGAAACGATGGCTGTCATCGGCCAGCATGGTGACCACCGTATCACGTTACTTCGTTGATAAAATTTCCAACTATGTATTGCGTCCTGCAAAGGTGATTTACAATGGCCATGATATTGACCTGGGAAAACTGCAACCGGCTACCGGCAAAAAGTTCACCATCAGCTATCTCGGAAATCTTTACTGGAAACAGCAGATTGAAATATTTTTTGAGGGCATGGCTAAAGCGATGGCAGCATTAAATACCCGCGACATCGAAATTATTTTCGTCGGCACGGCGTACGATCTTCAGCAAGGTGAAAGAATCAGGAAGTGCGCCGCAGCATGGAATGTTCCGGTAACGGTTACAGGCTGGCTGAGTGAACAGGAAGTAATGGATACTGTGAATGCTTCGCATTTGCTCCTCAGCATTGGATACCATGGTGTAAAAGGTGTGATACCCAGTAAAGTGTTTAACTACCTGGCCTTCCGGAAGCCGGTGTTGCTGTGTCCGTCTGATTATGATGAGCTGGAAGAAACACTCAACCGTTCCGGACTGGGAATCATTGCCAATGATGCCGAAAGCTGCGGCAGGAAAGTAGCCGAAGTGTATAACAATTATCTCAGTGGCCGCTCATCTGTTACACCTGACGATGCTGTTATCGACAGTTTTTCACGCCGCAGCCAGGCAAAAAAGCTTGCTTCCATCATTCATACAATCACCGGCAGCTGACAGTCAATGAAAGAAATGCTCGCTATGCTTTTGCGGATTGGCGGAGTAGCACACTTCCTCCGGGTGAATAAAAAAGAAACCATTACCATTTTATGCCTGCATCGCATCAGCAATGAGCGGAATCATGTTTGGGCACCGCTGAAAGTGGATCTCTTCCGGTCACTGATGTTGTATTGTAAAAAACATTATGCTGTAATACTGCCGGCGCAATGGAATGAAAAGACATTATTACCAAAACTGATGATCACGTTTGATGACGGCTTTTATGATTTCATGGAAAATGCTTTGCCCATCCTCGCGGAAAATAATTTGCCGGCAGTGCACCATGTGCTGATTTCATCCGTACTTGATAATAAGCCCAACTGGACTTACCGGCTTAACCTCGTGGTGGAAGATCATTTAAAATCGCGGCAAAAATTTTCGCTGTCGGAGTTCATGATTCCCTATGCGATGGATGTTATGGAAAAGAATGCACCCAAAGTTGCCCTGCAAGCCATGCTCCTGCTGAAAGATCTTCCTATGCAACAGGCAGAAAATATCGTGTCGCAGCTGGAGCTTGCGTGTGCCGGCGACCTTTATTACCCGAAGATGATGAACGAACAGGATCTGAAATACTGTGAGACAGCGGGCATAGAGATCGGATCGCATGGCTGGACGCATGTGATCTTAAATGCGGCAGTAGGTACGGCGGTATTGACGCAGGAAATCAGTGAATCAAAAACGACGCTTGAAAAAATGCTGGGACATGCCGTGCATTGTTTCGCATTTCCGGCAGGGCAATATGATCAGGCAGTGATGAATCATGCGGCACAGGCCGGCTACAAATATGTATTTTCGGCAGGCGATGCTTTCTTCCATCCCGAAAAGATGCATGGCTTACCCGTATTGTTTCCAAGGGTTACTCCTTCCGCCGGCGATATCAACATGAATGTGCTGAAGATGGAAGGATTCAACCTGATGCTGAAAAAAAGAACTGTGGCACATGGACAAGAATAAAGAAGTGTATGAAAATCAAAAGATCTCTTCCAGGTACTTTGGCTGGCACTGGCTGTTTCCGCCTGAAAAAAAATTCCTGCAGACATTAAGCAAAAGCAATTTGCCTTTGAAAATGCTGGACGTCGGCATCGGCGGCGGCCGGACGACCTATTCTTTTGCTCCTAAAGTGGCACACTATACCGGTATAGATTATTCCGGTGCCATGATCCGCTATTGCAAGCGCAAATACAAGTCGATGAAGAATGTTGAACTGTTTGAGATGGATGCCAGGGATTTGTCTGCCTTTCCGGATGATCAGTTTGACATTGTACTTTTCTCTTTTAACGGTATAGATTGCGTGGACTATGAAGGGCGGACGCGCATTCTTGCTGAGTTCAGGCGCGTCCTGAAGCCGGGTGGAACACTGTTGTTTTCATTTCATAATGTACGGCATCTGTATAACCTGTACTCTTTTCAGATGCCCAACAGTCCTTTCACCATTCCATGGGAACTGAAACGCATAAAAATGCTGCATAAGCTGAACGGGCCACCGAGTCAATATGTGGGCAAGGAAATATTTTCCATGTACGATGGTGCAGATAACTTTCACACACTCATCTTCTACCTGTTACCGGAGAAGCAACTGAAAGACCTTCACCAGGCAGGGTTTGAACTGATGCAATGGTGGGATCTTAAATCAGGTAAAACGATTGAATCGCATCAGTTGGTGGATACGGCTATTCCTTGGATATTTGTCCAGGCACATAAGCTATGATGTATCAGTATCAACTGCTCGACGGCTGGACCGAAGCGTTTTTTATTTCCGCAAAAAAAATATTTAATCAGTCACCTCACCGTTTCTTTTACCAGGATCCCGACTGGATGCAGCTCGATCCGCATCCCAAAAGACTGCTGGCTGTAACCGATCCTACGGGAAGCCTGCTGGCGTATGCTGCAGTAGAGATAAAAAGTCTGCGAACCCTTCAGCTTGCCTTCGGGCCGGTATTAATTAATCAGGAGGAGCTGCCGCAAATTATTGCCGGCATGGCCCGTTGGCTCAAAAAAAATGGTTGGTGGCGGTTTACCGTTCAGCTTCCTGTTCCCGATCGTGATGGCGGCCGCGAAGCAGTTGAAAAAACCGGCAGGCTGATCTCTTTCCGTCAGTCTGCGCGCCTGTTCAACTGGAAAAGCTGGTGGCTTGCACTCGACCACGAGCCGGCACAACTCATGAAATCGTTCAGCCATCACCATCAAAAGAGTGTGCGGCAGGGATTGAAACATCAGATCAGCTACCTTGAGGCAACAACAGATGAACAGGCGCTTCAGCTCGCTCAGCTTTATATTGAAATGTACCGTCACCGCAAACTGCCGGTGAATGACGATGATGCACGAAAGCTTTTTATTGCGGTAGGCCGCTATATTCAACTGTTTAAAAAAGGCATCATGCTGCAGGCGGTAATGGATGGCCGTACCGTTGGCGGAATCGTGATTATTTTCCAGGGTAACACGGCTTACTATTATCTCGGTGTAACCACCATCAGCTATAAAAGAAGTATTCCCATACTCTATACGGCATTTTATCATGTGATGGAATTATGCAGGCAGGCGCGAATCAGCACGCTTGACTTTGGCGGTATTGCCATTGCCGGCAGGAAAGGAGTATCACTTCACAATATCAATCGCTTCAAGATGGGATTCGGCGGAGAGGAAGTGAATTATCCGGAGCAATTGGTATTTGACCTGAACCCGGTACTATCACGATGTATAGAAACAGCAGTGCTCTGGAGAAACCGCCTCCGGCAATGGAAGGTGCGCCAATGATGCAGTATGACGGATTGCGGCATTGCGTTCGGCTGAAATTACTCGCACAAAACTTTATTAGGAGTCGAAAACTAAATATACAGAAAAATCGTCAAACAAAACACAAAGCCCCGCCCGACGCAAAACCGAAGTTATAAGCTGACCATATTACTTCATTTTATTAAACATGTAACGGGCAATTTTCCATTGTCCATTTACCTTTTGCAGTACAAACAACTCACGGTTTTCTTCCGGCACTGTCTGTCCGTTGGCATGTATAAGAGTAGTTCCTTTTGAGATTGTTCTTGCAAAGGCAAAATCGCCGGAGATTTCGATTTCATCAATAAAGAATTCAATATTCAACTGAATGGATTTGAAAACAAACTCGTATGAAACCTTAACTTGCTCTTGACCTATTGCAGACGGAGCGTTGGATGGCATAAATACTCCGTCATTGGTGTAAAGTGGTAATACTTTGCTTACGGCTGAGCTATTTAATGCGTCACGGTAAGAGAAAAGTAATTCCTCGATTTTTGATTTTTCAGTTTGACTGTTCATTGTATTATTATTTATTATATCTGAATTATTATTTACTTCATTATTGCACGCTGCCAACATTGAAAGTAGCAAAACGGTGAATAGTGCGGTTCTCATTAAATGGCTATTTCGTGCTTTGATTATATGTTATTTGATTGTTGGCAATACAAAGGTGCCATGAACAGCCGACCACAGCCTGCAAACTACTTTAAGAAATAGTCTTAATGTAGATTAAGGGTACGTGTTATTTAACAACTCTTTCGTTTCGGATTTTACTAAGAAATTCAGGTGTTACACCAAGATATGAAGCGATTTGTGTACTTGGCAGGCGCAAGGAAAGTTTAGGATATTGCGCTAAAAAAAATTCGTAGCGTTCGTAAGCTGTCGAGCTGAAAGTCTGTAATAGACGGTTTTGTAATTCAATGTATTTGTCTTCTATAATTACACGGAAATTTCTATCAAACTTAGGGTAGTTGTTGTATAAATACCAAAGGTCGCCTTTTGAAAGCTGGAGAATTGTGCATGGTTCTATAGCTTCGATAAACAGTTTAGAAGGTTTCTCTTTATGCAAGCTGTCAAGGTCTGCAATCCAATCGTCCTCGGCGGCGAACAATAAATTGTGTTCTTTGCCTGATTTGTCCATGCCATACATTTTAAAGCAGCCTTCAACAACATAAGTAAAATGTTTACACGTGTCACTTTCTTGTAAAATGAATTGTTTGCGTTTTATTTTACGCGCTGTTAAACGGCTAGTCAAGGCCTCTCTTTCTTTCTCGTTTAGTGATATGTACTTATCAAAATGTCGTACTACATTTTCCATGGTTACTGCGTCTGATAGGTTTGACCATCACTGTCATTTGTTCCAATGATCGAGATTCAGCCCCGTCATCAAGGCAAGTTCATCGTTATAGGGTTTGAAGAATGCAATCAGCTGCTCCCGCAGCTCCGGCGGCATGGCAACCGGTGCGGCCAGGGTGGCTGAGGTATTCATGCGGAACAACCAATTCCGGATCTTAACAAAAGTCGTTGCGGGCAGCAGCTTCTTCGCAAAAATTTTTATTGGGTTATCATTTGCCATCAGCCAGATCAAAAACCTGCCCATGCTTTTCGACCGCACTTTTTTGGTCGGGTTATGGATGGATGATGTATCTACGGTTACGGATGCATCCACTGCAAGCAGCCGGAACAGCCGCGCACAGATTGCCGCAGGATCTGATTTTAAATCTTCAAATAATACCACCTCGCATTGATGGAGCGGGAAGATGCGGCGTATTTTTTTCAGGTGTTCTGCATAGAGTCCCAACTCAATAAAAAGCCGGAACATCTGATCCTTCTCGCCATTTTTAAATTTGGTGAGTGAGGCGGAAATGCCGGCCCATGGATGCCTGAACCATCCGCTTTCACGTTCCATGTTATACGAAGAGTATGCGCGTTCAACAGGATGCCGGATGATAAAAACCACGATGCAATCAGGGTTATGGTCATAGAGCCGCTGCAACGCTGTTTCGTCAATATAGAGTCCTGCATTCTTCGCAATCAGTTTCTTTCCTTCGATGGTTGCCGTATCTGGAAAATATTTCCTCATGGCTTGCGGAAACCCTTCACGGTATTCTTCCTCATTTACAAAAAATGCAAATTCCGTCATCGCATGGGTAACCAGCGACGGATGTTTGCCAAGGTAATTTTTCAATGAAGTGGTGCCTGCCTTTTGTGCACCGGCAATCATGAGGTCAATATGTTCCATGCAGTAAACAACGTGCTGATTAAAGCAATGCCTTGTTTTAAAACCTTAATGTAGTCAGAAACCTGTGAATAGTAGTACATTCGTTGCTCACCTTGTAAACATATCATGTGCGGCATTGCAGGCTACTTTGCACCAACCCAAATGGCCGGCGAAGCGGTTTTAAGGCAAATGGTCCGCAGCATTGCCCACCGTGGGCCGGATGCAGAAGGATTTTATTCGCACCATACGACAGGCCTCGGCCATCACCGCCTCAGCATCATTGATGTTTCTGCAGCCGCCAATCAGCCGATGATATCGCAGGACGGCAGATGGGTGATGGTATTCAACGGTGAAGTGTACAACTTCCGCGAAATTGCAAAGGAACTCACCGTACAGCTGCGCACACATTCCGATACGGAAGTGATCCTCGAAGCATTTGCCAGCCTGGGACCTTCGGCTGTGAAAAAATTCAATGGCATGTTTGCCATTGCACTGTATGATGTAAAAGAAAATGCATTATACCTCTTTCGCGACCGCATCGGTGTAAAGCCATTGTACTATGCGGCATTTGACAACAATGTCTTCTTTGCTTCCGAACTGAAAGCCATCACCTGTATCCGTGAAATAGCACAACGGCTGCAAACCGATCAGGATGCCATCGCGCTCTATCTGCAGCTCGGATATATTCCGCAACCCTACACGATCTGGCAACAGGTGAAGAAATTTCCCAGCGGCTGCTACATGAAAATAACTGCGGATGATATGCAGCTCACCCGCTGGTGGAAACCGGAGCAAGTCATTCAGCCGTCTGTTATAAGCGATGAGAAAAACGCGAAAGATCAGCTGCTGCAGCTCATGAACAGCGCCGTCAGTTATCGCATGATCAGCGATGTGCCATTCGGTTCTTTCCTCAGCGGCGGAGTAGATTCATCGCTTGTTACGGCCCTCGCACAGCGCAACAGTACTTCAAAAATCAATACGTTCACCATCGGCTTTTATGAGAAACAATTTAATGAGGCTGCTCATGCAAAAAAGATCGCCGCGCACCTGCACACCGATCACCATGAACTGATGGTTACACAGGAGGAGGCTATGCAACTCTGGCAAACGTATATTGATACGTATGATGAACCGTTTGCAGATTCATCAGGCATTCCCACCTTAATCATTTCGCAGTGGGCAGGCCGGCAGGTGAAGATGGTGCTGACAGGCGACGGTGGTGATGAGCTGTTTATGGGTTACGGCATGTACCGGTGGCCACAACTGCTGCAAAACCCTTTGGTGCGCATGGGAAGAAGGCCCATCGCCACAACATTGCATGCGGTGGGCGGCAGGTATGCCCGCCTTGCCTGGCTGTTCAGGTATGAAAGCGGCAAGCACCTGAAACAACATATCTTCTCCCAGGCTCCTTACTTTTTTACGGACGGAGAAATTGAAAATTTATTGATACAACCACGCAGCCTGCCTGTACTGCCTGTTTTTGCCACTTCGGCCGGCAGGCGAATGACACCGGCGGAAGAACAATCTTTTTTCGACATTGAATATTACCTCAAAGATGATTTGCTGGTGAAAGTAGACCGCGCCAGCATGAAATATGGCCTCGAATGCCGGACTCCGTTTCTTGATTACCGGGTCGTGGAATTTGCATTGAATCTTTCACCAAGTTTGAAGATGAACCGGTCGGGATTGAAAATCCTTCCCTCATTACTACTGAAAGATTTACTTCCGCCTGAACTTTATGAACGCCCCAAGCGTGGCTTCTCCATTCCTTTGCTGCATTGGTTACAGCATGAATGGCATCACCTGCTGGATGATTATCTGTCAGAAGAAGTTATTCTCCGGCACGGCATCGTGAAATATGCCATGGTCAGTTCACTGAAGAAAAAATTTCTTGACGGCGAACATTATCTTTATAACCGGCTGTGGAATCTCGTGGTTCTTCACCGATGGTTTGAACAACACATCAGTAAATGAAGAGCGAGTCAACACATGTGCGCTGCCTGCTTTGCCATCATTCAGATCTCCGGGTAATGAAGCGTTACGCGGCACACCACCTCGTCTGTTGCAATCACTGCGGTTTTGTTTTCGCCGCCCGCATACCGGATGCGGGCACCCTGCTCCGGCATTATGAAGGTTACGGAAGGAAAAACTATTTGTCACCCATCACCGTGCTTCGGTATGAAGAATTGCTCCTGTCTTTTGAAAAGTTCAGGCAAAGCAACCGGTTGCTCGACGTGGGTTGCGGCATCGGTTTCTTCCTTGAGGTAGCGAAAGCAAAGAACTGGCAAGTACAAGGCACGGAATTTACGGATGATGCCATACGTATCTGCCGTGAGAAAGGATTATCGGTGCAGCAGGGAATGCTGCAGGTTGAAAATTATGAGTCCGTTTCCTTTGATGTGATCACATCATTTGAGGTGATGGAACACATCAATAATCCGCGTGAAGAAGCGCAAAAGTTTCATGCATTGCTGCGGAAGGGAGGCATCGTATATGTTACCACACCAAATTTCAATGCATTGTCCAGGTACTTGCTGCGCGATAAATGGAATGTAATCGCTTACCCTGAACATTTGTCGTATTACACAAAAACGACATTAAAAAAACTATTCACGGAAGCAGGCTTTTCTTTATTGAAAATGCATACTACCGGATTCAGCATTACACGGGTAAAGACAAGCCTCCGGCTGTCGCAGCAATCATTTGTTTCGGCCACTTCCGATGATGAAAAACTCAGGGAAACGCTGGAATCCAGCCGGATGCTGAAGATGCTTAAATCATTTGTCAATCGATTATTGTCATTGTTTGGTATCGGCGATTCCATCAAAGCAACCTTTATAAAAAACTGATGGGGAAAATAATTCTATACATTTCTTATGACGGCATGACCGATCCGCTCGGGCAGTCGCAGGTGATTCCCTACCTCGTCGGGCTTGAGCAAATGGGCCACACCATTCACGTGGTAAGCGCAGAAAAAAAAGACCGCTATCAAGCTGCGGGCCGACCATTTCGGAAAAAGATGAAAGAGATGAAGCTGCATTGGCATCCGGTTTTCTATTCCAACAAGTATCCCGGCATATCCGCCTATCTCACTTACAGGCGGCTGCGCAATGAGTCGGTGCAGCAGCTGATTAAATGCCACGCCGAAGTGGTGCATTGCCGAAGCTATATTCCGGCGCTGATCGGGCTGGATTTTAAAAGGCAGTCTGGCGTTAAATTCATCTTCGATATGCGCGGCTTCTGGGTGGAAGAGCGTGTAGAGGGAGGAATATGGAATCTGAAATATCTGTTATACAGGAAAGCGTATAGTTTTTTCAAACGCAAAGAGCTGGAGTTCCTGGCAGAGAGTGATGCCATCATCAGTCTTACCGAGCGTGCACGCATTGATTTGCTGCAGCGCAACCTGCCCTCGCTCACGGCGGAAAAAATTACCGTGATACCGTGCTGTGCCGACCTCGACTTTTTTTCGCCGGCGAATGGCGCTAAAAACCCGGTGAATGTGCGCAAAGAAATCGGCATCAACCCACAAGCATTCGTACTCTGCTATGCAGGTTCTGTTGGCAGCTGGTACCTGCTGAAGGAGATGCTGCAGTTTTTCAAACTCCTGTCATCATTGACAGCTGATGCGAAGTTTCTCATCCTTACCCTGGATGATCCCAAACTTATCATGAAGCAGGCCGATGCGATGCAAATTCAGGCCAACACCATTATTATAAGGCAGTCGGAACGACGACTCATGCCCAAGTATCTAAGCATTGCGAATGCAGCGATCTTCTTCATAAAAAATTCATTTTCAAAAAAAGCTTCTTCACCCACCAAGATGGGTGAATATATGGGCATGGGCATTCCGATTGTTTGCAATGCCGGCATCGGCGATGTTGATGCCATCATGCAGTCGGCCAATTCCGGTATAGTGTTGCCGGCGCTAAATGATAAATTGATGAGGGAGGCAGCAGGGCGATTGCTGCAATCTACTTTTCCGAGGCAGGCCATAGTGGATGCTGCACAGTTTTATTCGCTTAAAAATGGTATTCAGCGCTATCACCAGATTTATACTTCCTCCTGAGTGAAGATGGATTGCGCTACGGTCAACATATTATTCATCGGCCCTCATCGTCCCGACAGGAACGGCAGTCAGCGGTTCAGAATGGAACAGTTCTTTCCATATCTTGAAAAAGCAGGATGCAGATGTGATTACTCCTGGTTTCTGAATGAAAGAGACGACCGCATATTTTACCGTCGCGGAAACGTGCTGCAAAAAGGGTTGGTGCTATGGAAAGCAATAGCCATCCGTACGCGCGATGTACTGCGGGCCGGCCGCTATGATATAGTTTTCATACAGCGGGAAGCATTCATGACAGGCGCAGTATGGTTTGAAAAAATGTTTGCACGCTCAGGCGCAAAAATGATTTTTGATTTTGATGATGCCATCTGGCTGGAAGACACCAGTGAAGCCAACCAAAGATTTAAATGGCTGAAGCGCCCGGCAAAAACAGCGGAAATCATTGCCATGGCCAATCATGTTATTGCCGGCAACAGCTACCTCGCACATTATGCAGAACAATATAATCGTCATGTCACCACGGTTCCAACAGTAGTGGACACATTGCGTTATACTGCCAGCGACACTCCAGGCAAGGCCGGGAAACCGGTGGTGATCGGCTGGCTGGGCAGCAGCTCTACCATGAAGCATTTCCGGTTGTTGCTGCCGGTGCTGGAAAAGCTGAAAGAAAAATACAACGAACGAATCATCATTAAAGTGGTGGCCGACAAGAGCAGCACGGCAGCAGCGCCATGGATTGTACTGGAACCATGGAGCAGCGAACGCGAAGTGGAACTGCTCCGTTCTTTCGATATCGGTGTGATGCCACTGCCGGATGATGAATGGTCGAAAGGAAAATGCGGCTTCAAAGCCATTCAGTATATGGCGATGAAAATGCCGGCTGTGGTTTCCGCCGTTGGAGTAAATACGTCCATTATTACACATGGCCGCAATGGATTTATTGCCACCAGCGCGGAGGAATGGGGACAGTACCTGTCAATGCTGATCGAAGACCAGGGCACACGGGAGAACATCGGACTTGCTGCCAGGAAAACTGTTGAGGTACAATACTCCGTTCAGTCACAGCTCCCGGTCTTGACGGCACTCTTCCATACCCTGGCCGGCAAGTAACTGCAGCAACCCTACTTCCGCAAGCGTTTATTCAACTGTTGCTAATGGCGCATCCTTCGCCGTACGGATAAATGGCTGCCGCTTTCGCAGGTGCATTTTCTCCTTCTGCTTCCGTTGCCGCTCAACCTTGGTGAGGTGATTGAGTACAATTAATCCAACAAGGAAAAAAGGAATACAGGGAATCTTATACCGCACAAGTGCGCCAAAGTTATACGAGGTGAAGCCGACAGCAAAAGAAAAGACAATGGCGAAGAAGAAACAGAAAAAGAGGTCAGGATTCGAAAAGATGGACACGACAATTCTTCCAATCCCGTTCTTGTAAAGAATATACAGGGTGAAGCCCATAATAAAGATACTCTCCAGCGCCGCTATCAGCATGACGGAGTTATTGGCTTCCCATAAATATGGCCGGAAGAGTGTCACATTCACCGCCACCGGAATTTTACTGATGATGCTCGTCCAGCTTCCATCTATATGGCCCAGGCTGTAACCGGAAGCATTGGCATTCTCGGCAAGATAGCCATGCCACTGCTGAAAACGCTCGGAGGTGCTGATCACATTTTGGAGCGAGAATTGTTCAAACTCGGCACCCAGCCGGTTAACCATCAGGAAGCCAAAGCCGATGGCTATTGCCAGTACCGAAGGGCCGGCCATCACCCGCAGGAACTGGTTACTGATTCTTTTCCGGTAGGTCAAAAATATCCAGAGCAGCAATGCAGGTATGAAGCTGATGATGATGTATGCCTTTACTTCCAGTGCTATGTAACCGGTTACCAGCAATATGAGGCTGTTGCTGATAATATTCCTGCGCTTGAAAAAGATCTGGTGGGAAGAATAGGTCACCCATCCGAGGCAGCCGAACGTGATAGAATCTTTCAGTATGCCTGATCCCCAGAAAAAAACAGAAGGCACGAACAAGACAGCCCAGGCCAGCGGCGTGGTGAGTTGCGGATACATGGATACAAAAGTCTTCAGCAACACCCATGCCCCCGTAAATGATAATGCAGCAATCAAAACTGACATGGCAGGATAGGAATGAAAGGTCAGCACACTCAGCAGGCCATAAATCTTATCCGACATCCAGCCGGAAGGATCGTGAAAATAGGTGACGCCCCGCGTATACTCATAGGTGTTCATCGTTATCTCATTCGAACGCAGGAACAATAAATCAAAGAATGCGCTGTATGACCGCTGCAAGGCGAGATTAAAAGCATTCGCATCTTTGTAATAGTAAAAAGTATCGCCGCCGCCATTGTAATAGAAGAGGTAGATAATACCGAGTGAGAGCGCACCGACAATTCTTATTGCCAGGCCGGGAATGAAATATTTTTTTAGCGGTGAGTTTTCATACCGGAAATTCCGGTAGAGATACGCTATCAGCAGGATCGCAATCAAATAGACCGGCAGCAGGATTATATCCTGAAAATAAAAAACCTTTATGCCTTCACCCCTGAACATCTGGTAATAAAATTAACAAACGCATTCTTAAGCGGGATGAAAAAACACGTTACACCTTCTGCAGTCGTTCGGCTGCTCTTTCCAGCGTCTCCTTCTCTTTGGCGAAACAAAACCGGAGCATATGCCTGTCAACACCATGATGATAAAAGACGGAAGTAGGGATAGCAGCTACTCCCTTTTCCTTTGTAAGGCGCACGGCAAAATCGGTATCCTTCTCGTTGCTGATGCCTTTATAACTCAGCATTTGAAAATAACTGCCTGCTGCGGGCTTCGCTCTGAACCGCGAGCCTTCTGTGAGTTTCAGAAAATAGTTACGCTTCTCTTCATAGAAGGCACGAAGGCCCAGGTAATGCGACGGATCTTTCATCATTTCGGCGAAAGCATATTGAATCGGCGTGTTGGCGGAAAAAACGATGAACTGGTGTGCTTTCCGGAATTCGCGCATCAGTTCTGCAGGGGCGAGGCAGTAACCCATTTTCCAGCCGGTATTGTGATACGTTTTGCCAAATGAAAAAACCACGAAACTTCTCTCCGCAAGCTTCGGATAGCGCATCACACTCTGGTGTTCACCTCCGTCGAAGATGATATGTTCATATACTTCATCACTGAGGATAATGATGTCGGTATTTTGTGTGAGCTTCTGCAGTTGTTTCATATCCTGCGCCGTCATCACCATGCCGCTCGGGTTGTGCGGCGTATTGATGATGATCATCTTCGTGCGCTGATGTATCAGCTTCTTTACGGCATTCCAGTCGATTGCATAGTCGGGCGCCTCCAGTTCAACGTAGATGGGAACGCCGCCGTTAAGTTCTACAGAAGGCGCATAGCAGTCATAGGCAGGTTCAAAAATGATCACTTCATCTCCATCCTCCACCACGGCAGTAATGGCTGCATAGATCGCCTCTGTTCCGCCTGCCGTCACAGTAATCTCCGTTTCAGGATGATATTTTGCGGCATATAAATTTTCCGCTTTTGCGGCAATGGCTTCGCGAAGCGGTAGTATGCCGGGCATCGGCGCATACTGATTCAATCCTTTGCGCATGAATTGCTCCACGAGCGCAATCAGCTGTTCGTCGCACAGGAAATCAGGAAATCCCTGCGAGAGGTTGATGGCGCCATGTTCATGCGCGAGTGCTGACATGATCGTAAAAATGGTGGTGCCCGTTTTAGGCAGCTTCGACTTTATATGAGCAGGATAATCCGGCATAGTGCAGTATCGATGATTTATTAAGATTTGTCTGGCTGAGCTTATACTAAAAGGTGCATTCCTGTCTGCTGATGATGTTATGATCTTGCCGGCAGGCAACATCAGAAGTAACAGCATCTTGTTTAAAATGCACCCGGTTCATACAGCCATGAAAAAATTATGGTGATCAGGTGATAATTATCTTTCTTTGCTTTCATCGCTGATCATTTTCTGACTGCAAGTTAAATTCGGGAAACGAACTGACCAATGTTTTTTATTTTCATCTTCTCCGTACTGCTGCAATATTCCCATAGTTTCGTTTCAACCCCTACGACAGGTACAACGGCAGCTCCCGGATATGAATGGTGGGACCAATGGCTTAAAAAAAACGTATCCGGCAAAGGTGAAGTGAATTATAAAAACATGAAACCTGAGCTGGCCGCGCTGCAGTCATTCATGGCAGAAATGTCGCGTAATGTGCCTGCCTCCGGCGCCCCGAAGAATGAACAAATGGCCTACTGGATCAACTTATACAATGCGGCCACTATTCAGCTTATCCTTCAGCATTATCCGGTTAAGAGCATCCGCGATATCAGTAACGGCAAACCATGGGATGATGTTTTTGTAACCGCAGGCACAAAAAAATATTCGCTTAACATTATTGAAAATGATATCCTCCGTAAACAATTCGCGGATCCGCGGATTCATTTTGCGATCAACTGTGCTGCCAAATCATGCCCGCGGCTGATGAATGGTGCTTTTGACAAAGACAGGCTCGAGATGCAGCTGAACAGTCTTGCCAAATCATTTATCAATGATGCATCCAAAAATAAAATCACGCCGACACAGATTGACATTTCTGAAATATTTAATTGGTATGCGAAGGACTTCACGCAGCAGGGCAGCCTCATCGGATATCTCAATAAATGGTCGGCCGTGAGCATTGCCCCTTCCGCATCCATCCATTACCTCAACTACGACTGGAGCTTAAATGAATTACCATGAAGCAGCATGATAGCTTACTGATGATATTTGTAAAAAATCCTGTTCCGGGAAAAGTAAAAACACGCCTGGCAAAAACCATGGGCGAAGAAAAAGCGATGGAGATCTACCGGCAGCTGCTTGACCATACACATAAAGTGACACAGAAGCTGGCAACTGATAAAATCGTTTTTTATTCGGATGAAATACCGGAAGAGGATATATGGGAAGAGAAAAATTACGGCAAGAAGCTGCAGGAAGGCAGCGATCTGGGCAAGCGCATGGCAAATGCCTTCAAATATGCTTTCAGCAAAGCTTATCGCAAAGCCATTATCATCGGAAGCGACTGCTTCGACATTACTCCCAAAATTATCAACGAAGCATTCGCTGCGCTGCCAGCCAATAATTTTGTGATCGGCCCCTCGCATGATGGCGGCTATTACCTGCTGGGCATGTCAACATTTTATGCTTCTCTGTTTAAAAACAAACGCTGGAGCTCTGACGAAGTGTTACACGACACCCTTATTGATATCCGAAATATCAACGGTTCTTACAAACTACTGAAGGAACTTACCGATATTGACACCGAAGCAGATCTTGAAGCAGTAAGAAAAACCATTTCCTGATGACATATAACTAACAGGTGGAGTTTGCAGTTATTCTATCCATTACTGTCATGGCCTCCATGTGGACTAACTCAACAGCGAAGGACGCACCTTCCATTCTGCTGAAGAACTTCTGTAAAAAAAAATGCATGCAACTGAATCTTAACAACAGCACTTTCTGATGACCTTACCGGAACAGGTGAAGCAGGCGGTGGACTTTCTGCACGCCAAAAATATCACGGCACCATTAGCAGGCATCATATTGGGAACGGGGCTTGGAAATCTTGCCACGCGTATCAGCAAGGAAGTGGAAATTGACTACAGTGATATTCCGCATTTCCCGCTTTCCACGGTTGAATATCATAAAGGCAAATTAATCTATGGTATGCTGGGAGGCAAAAAGGTGGTGGCCTTACAGGGACGCTTTCATTTATATGAAGACTATACCGTTCAGCAAATCACTTTCCCCGTCAGGGTACTAAAATTGCTGGGCATTCAGTATCTGCTGATCTCCAATGCTGCCGGCGGTCTAAACCCGGCTGTCACAAAAGGATCACTGATGATCATTGATGATCATATCAATATGCAGCCGTTTAACCCGTTGAGTGGAAAAAATTATGATGAGTTTGGCCCGCGCTTTCCTGATATGAGCTGCCCCTATGATGCCGGCCTTATCAAAAAAATGGAACATTGTGCGCAACAACTGAACCTCATACTGCACAAAGGTGTTTACGTGGCCGTGAACGGACCTAACCTGGAAACTAGAGCGGAATACCGGTTCTTGCGGATGATTGGCGCTGATGCCGTGGGCATGTCAACGGTGCCGGAAGTAATTGTCGCCAATCATATGTCGCTGCCCGTTGCTGCGGTTTCCGTAATTACAGATGAATGTGATCCCGACAACCTGAAGCCGGTCAACATCGCTGAAATTATTGAAACAGCAGGTAAGGCAGAAGTGAAGCTGACCACGCTCTTCGAAAACCTGGTGCGAGAACTGTGAAAGGTGCAAAGCAGGAAAATGAGTTGCTTAAAAATGAACAGAATATAAAACCAAACAGATGAAAACCTATTACAATCCTGATGACCTGAAAAAATTCGGAGACATCGCCGACTTCGACAAGCCGCTTGCTGATCAGTTTTTCCGCTGGTATGGCGATGTATTCAGCGAAGGTGCATTAACTGCGCGTGAAAAATCGTTGATTGCGCTGGCCGTGGCCCATGCCGTACAATGTCCGTATTGTATTGAAGCCTACACCGAAGACACCCTTGCCAAAGGATGCAGCGAAGAACAGATGATGGAAGCAGTGCACGTTGCTGCCGCGATCCGCGGCGGTTCAAGCCTCGTGCATGCCACACAGATGATGAACAAGGCAAAGGCCCTTACCATGTAATCACATCAACTGAATTCGTTTAAACCATCCTCATCCATTCGTTTCTCATCCTTCCCGGACTGCCTATGAAATCACTGCTCGCACAACATCATGAACTTTCCGACAGCGGCAGGCAGTTGCAGTTATTGGATAACGTGGTGTATGCGTCCGGCATCACCTCCTTCCGGCAGAAGCTGGACACGCTTGGATTTTATCCGCTGAAATCAACGGCAGTTGAAATATTACAGGTGAATATCGGCAAGATGTGCAATCAGACCTGCAGGCACTGCCATGTAGATGCAGGGCCGGACCGCCGGGAAATAATGACAAGGGAAACTATGGAGCAATGCCTGCAGGTGTTGCAAACTTCAGCCATTCCAATCGTTGACATTACCGGCGGCGCGCCTGAAATGAATCCGCATTTCCGTTGGTTTGTCGAACAGTGCAGCAGCCTCGGCGTGAAGGTGATGAACCGCTGTAACCTCACCATTATTCTTGCCAACAAAAATTATCACGACCTGCCTGAATTTTTTGCGCGGCATAAGGTGGAGCTGGTAAGTTCACTGCCCTTCTACAATGCCGACAGAACAGACAGGCAACGCGGGGAAGGCGTGTTTGATACATCCGTAAAAGCCATCCAGATGCTGAATGCCGTTGGATATGGAAAAGAAGAAAGCGGCCTAATCCTCAACCTCGTTTATAACCCCGGCGGCGCCTTTCTTTCCACAGGCCAGCAAGTGCTGGAGTCGCAGTTTAAAAAAGTATTACACGATCAATATGCTGTTGTCTTCAACAACCTGTTCACGATTACCAACATGCCGATCAGCCGTTTTCTCGATTACCTCGTCAGCAGCGGCAACTATGAATCATACATGGAGAAACTGCAGGCTGCATTTAATCCTGCCACCATCAACGGATTAATGTGCCGCAATACCATCTCCGTCGGATGGGATGGCCACCTGTATGACTGTGATTTCAATCAGATGCTCGATTTAAAAATAGGCAGCAATCATGCACACCATATCAGTCATTTCAATATGACCGATTTAAAGCACCGCGAAATAATCATCTCACAGCATTGTTATGGATGCACGGCAGGCGCAGGCTCAAGTTGCGGCGGTGAAGTGGTGAAATAAATCAATGCAGTACATCACAATCATATGGAGGTTATTCCTTGCGCTAATAAAAGTTATAAAGAGTCGTGCACAGAAATTTTTAAGTATGAAAGCAATCCATCTTCCTATCTGCTGCCACATCCTGAGCGTTTAATTTACGCTTGCATACACAGGCGGTCTTGTTTCAACTTATATACAGATGCCAAACGCGGTGATGCCATTCATGCGGCAAATGCTTCCGCTATACCTGCCAGCTTTGAGGGATCTTTTTGAAGCAGCACCATGATTGCTGCTGTTCCTGACCAATTGCATAAATTTACCGCCTTCAATAACTATACAGTTGCATGATGTCAACATCCGCGGTAAACGAACTGAATGAAAAAATACAGCAGCAAAGCACGTTTATTGATGCATTAAAAAATGAGATGGCGAAAGCCATCATCGGCCAGCAATACATGGTTGACCGGCTCATTCTTTCCCTGCTTTCGAATGGCCATATTCTGCTCGAAGGTGTGCCCGGCCTTGCTAAAACACTGGCAATTAAATCACTGGCTGCTGCCATCCATGCCGGATTCAGCCGGATTCAGTTCACCCCCGACCTGTTGCCCGCCGACCTGCTCGGCACCATGATTTACAATCAGCAAAAAAATGAATTCACCGTAAAGAAAGGCCCTGTCTTTTCCAACCTGATTCTGGCCGATGAAATTAACCGTGCCTCCGCGAAGGTGCAGAGCGCATTGCTGCAGGCGATGCAGGAACGGCAGGTTACTATCGGTGATCAAACCTATGCGCTGGATGAACCTTTTCTCGTGCTGGCCACACAAAATCCGCTGGAGCAGGAAGGAACCTATCCGCTGCCGGAAGCACAGGTAGACCGTTTCATGCTAAAGGTTATCATCAGCTATCCGGAAAGGGAAGACGAACGGCAGATTATCCGGCAACAGATTGCAGATGCACCGCTGGCCATTCAACCGGTTGTGACACCCGCCGACATTTTAAATGCCAGGCACCTGGTACGTGATATCTACCTCGATGAAAAAATCGAACAATACATTCTCGACATTGTGTTTGCAACACGCAACCCGGCCGCATTTAAGCTTGAAAGAATGAAAAATCTGCTGCGGTACGGCAGCTCGCCGCGTGGCAGCATCAGCCTTGCATTAGCTGCAAAATCAGCAGCCTTTATGCAACACCGTGGTTTTGTAATACCGGATGATATCAAGGATGTTTGCATGGATGTATTGCGCCACAGAATCGGCATAACGTATGAAGCGGAAGCGGAAAATGTAACAACCGATGACATCATCCGCGAAATCATCCGTAAAGTAGAAGTGCCTTAGTACCGACAAAATGCTACACCGCATCTTTATCAATTTAAACAGCAGGCGTGGAAACCACTGAACTTCTTAAAAAAGTCCGCAAGCTGGAGATCAAAACTAAAGGCATGGTAAGTCAGCTTTTCTCGGGCGAATACCACAGTGCCTTTAAAGGGCGCGGCATTTCTTTCAGCGAGGTGCGCGAATATGAAGTGGGCGACGAAATCCGTTCGATCGACTGGAATGTGACTGCCCGCATGAATCATCCATATGTAAAAGTGTTTGAGGAAGAACGTGAACTGGCCGTTATGATGATGGTGGATGTGAGTCAT
The DNA here is from genome assembly GCA_019694975.1 of Chitinophagales bacterium. NCBI lineage: Bacteria > Pseudomonadati > Bacteroidota > Chitinophagia > Chitinophagales > Chitinophagales bacterium. The sequence goes on along the minus strand of JAIBAY010000004.1, from coordinate 159,785 downwards.
TCGGCGATGTTCGGCACACAAAAAGAATTCAAACGCGACCTGATGGCCGAGGTGAGTGCCCTGCTCGCCTATTCCGCCATCCGTAATAATGATAAAGTAGGCCTGATTCTTTTCAGCGATACTATAGAAAAATTTGTGCCGCCGCAGAAAGGCAACTCACACCTGTTACGGATAATCAGGGAACTGCTGGACGTTACACCCGTTTCAAAAAAAACCAATATCGCATCGGCACTGCAGTATCTCAACAACGTCATTAAAAAAAAGTGTGTGGTTTTCGTACTGTCGGATTTTATGAACGACGGCTTTGAACCGATGCTGACGATCACTGCACGCAAACATGATGTGGTTGGCATCCATGTGTATGATGAACGGGAAACAGCATTGCCCGACATCGGCCTGCTGCAGGTGCAGGATGCAGAAACCGGGAAGATCATATGCATTGATACCGGCAGTGCAGCACTGCGTGGAAATTATGCAGGCAAATTCCGGCAACACGTTCAGCAGGTGACTTCCGTCCTGCAACGTTGCGGCATTGATTTCATCAGCATCCGTACCGGTGATCATTACATCAGGACACTGATGCAGTTATTTGAAAGAAGGGCTAAAAAAAATTAATCCATTTCAATCATCATTGCGTGAAGAGCAGGAAAGGAAAATGCATGTGGCTGACAGTAATGATGATCATGGCGCCGCTCCTGTTCCTGCATGCACAATCCGTCCGTATCACGGCCACACTGGATTCCACCAATTACCGGGTTGGTGACTGGATCCGCATTCAGCTTTCGGCAGAACATGCCAGCCAGGCAACCATGCTGTGGGATCAACCCGTGAAATTGGCTGTTCCGGGTTTTGAAAAACTTGCTGAATCGGCAATTGACTCCATTCAGCAAAATGATTTTCTTACCGAAAGGAAGACCATTACCATCACAACATTCGACACCGGTGTATGGCAGATTCCGCCAATTACTTGCTACTTCCTGCATGATGGAAGAACGGACAGTGCATCCACAAATTCATTGTCAGTGTATGTATCATACGTTGCGGTTGATACTGCCGCGGCAGCCCGGCCAATGAAAGGGATATTTCCCGTTGCCACTGACCACTTCAGTGTATGGTGGTTGCTTTTGTCCGTCATCTCCCTCATCCTGCTGCTGCTAACTGCGTGGTATTTTCTCCTGGTTAAAAACCGGAACAAACCATCACACATCCTTCAAAACAACGACAGGCGACTGCCACATGAAAAAGCATTTGATCATCTTGTCCTGCTCGAACAGCAAAAGCCATGGGAACAAAAACTGGTAAAAGAATACTACGTGCAGGTGACACAGATACTGAGGGAATACATTGAAACAGGACTTGGCATGCCGGCACTGGAAAACACCACGCATGAACTCATCGCCGCACTGAGAAAAAAACCGCTGGATGAAACGCTGATCCGGCAGTTGAATGCTGACCTGCAACTGGCCGATCTCGTGAAATTTGCCAAAGCACAGCCGGCAACAGCATCGCACCTGCAAATATTACATACTGCCAAAGTATTTATTCAACAAACTGCACCCGTCACACCATCACCGGAACAGGAGGGCGGCGCAACATGATTCATTATGCAAATCCTGAATGGTTTTGGCTGTTGAATATCATTCCGCTGCTGATCTTATGGTATATTCTTCGTCACAAAAAGCAACTGCCGTCCATCCGGGTGTCAACCATTTCATGGTTCGTTACACCACCGTCAGCGCGTAGCTATCTCCGGCACAGCCTCTTTGTTTTACGCTTGCTGTCTGTTGCTGCATTGATAGGTGCTTTGGCCCGGCCGCAAGCCGTGCTTTCAAAAAACACGATAGCCAGCGAAGGAATCGATATCGTCATAGCTATGGATATTTCTGGCAGCATGCTGGCCCGCGATTTTGTTCCCAGCCGGCTGGAAGCTGCAAAAAAAGTAGTCATTGAATTTATTCAAAAGCGCCCTAATGACCGTATCGGAGTGGTATTCTTTGCCGGTGAAGCATACACCGGTTGTCCGGTCACCATTGATCATGATGCGCTCGAACAAATCATCACGCATGTTGAAACAGGATCTATCGAAGACGGAACCGCCATTGGACTTGGACTTGGAACAGCGGCCAGCAGGCTGATAGACAGCAAAGGCACAACAAAAATCATCATCCTCATCAGTGATGGGGAGAATAATGCGGGAGCAGTGAAACCGCTGGAAGCTGCGCAACTGGTGAAATCATCCGGCATTCATACTTATTGTATCGGCATCTTCTCACCGGCATCAGAAAAAAAACCCGTTACAGTTAACGACAGCACCTATGCTGCCATCGGAGGACCAACGGCGGAAACGACGTTGCTGCAGATAGCGGAAGTAACAGGGGGCAGCTACTTTCGCGCCGGCAGTGAAAAATCACTACAGGAGATATACCGGCAAATAGACCTGATGCAAAAAACAAAAGTGGATGTTACAGCTTATAACAGGTATGAAGAACGTTTTAACTTACTGGCTATCCTTGCAGCGCTGTTATTGCTGGCAGAAATAATTTTCCGTTACACCTTACTTCGTACCAATCCCTGATGCAGCTTCAACAACCATATTATCTTTTGGGCTGGCTGCTGCTACCGGTACTTGTGTGGCTGTTCATTCATTACCGGCGCAGTCGTAAAAAATCCCTGCAGCAATTCGGAGAGTGGCCATTAGTGTCGCAGCTTGTTGCAGCTAACAGCCTGGCACGGCCTGTTATTAAATACTGCTTGCTGCTTGCTGCATTTTCTCTCATTATCTTCGGATTGGCGAATCTGCAGACAGGCACAACTTCCCGCAGTATTCATCATGAAGGTATTGACCTTGCCATACTGCTCGATGTCTCTAACAGCATGCTGGCGGCCGACGAACAGCCTAACCGGCTCGAAGTGGCGAAAGCATTTGCCACGCAGTTGATCAATGAAATGCCGGATGCAAAAATTGCCTGTATCACCTTTGCCGCAGTACCCGTGTTGCAGACACCATTAACGGTCGATCACCGTGCTGCGCAATTGCTCATCGGCAGCATCAATGCCGGCGATGTGCCCGAACAAGGCAGTGATATAGGTGCAGCTTTGATGGAAGGCATTCGCTCTTTACCGGAGAATCAGCAGCATTACCGCGCTATCGTACTCATCAGCGACGGGGAAGACCTGGAAAGTAATCTGAAGAAGGCCCTCCATGACGTAAAACAGGAACAGGTGGTTGTGTGTACCGCCGGCATTGGCAGTGAAAAAGGCAGTACCATACCTGTGACGGTAAACGGAATTGTAACCGACAAAAAAGATCAGCAGGGTAACGTGATCATTACCAGGTTCAACCCGGCAACATTAAAAGCAATAGCCCTGAGGAATAACGGCATATTTGTAAAACCGGAATCCGGCAATCAGTCAGCATTGCGCAGCATTGTAAAGCACCTCGATGCCATGAATAAGAAACAATTCGATGAGCAGTTGCTGCTGGAGTATGATTCCATGTTTCAATGGTTCCTGTTCGCTGCTTTACTGTTGTTGATTATTGAATTGCTGATGACCAACAGGAAGATGGCTTTGTTTGGAAAACAAAAATCATCATGAACCGGAATCTATTTCAATATGCCGGCTATTGGCTGCCGTACTGTGTGCTGATCTGCTTGTCATATTCAGCAGCCGCACAATCACCGGAATCGCTGATGGCGGAAGGAAACAAGGCCTACGCCGCCGCTAATTTTAGTGAAGCGCAGCGCCTGTACGAATCGGCATTGTCGCAAAGTGCAACACATCAGTTTCCCGAATGGCAGTTTAACCTTGGCAATGCACTCTATCAGCAGCAAAAATTTACGGAAGCACTTTTACAGTTTAATCAACTTTCAGCAGCATCTGTCTCTGGAGGTTTAAAAGCTGCATCGTATTATAATGCAGGCAATTGCTATCTGCAGCAAAAAAATTACATGGCTGCGCTTACAGCTTATAAAAACACATTACGCCTCAACCCGCTGGATGAAGATGCACGTTATAACCTCACGCTGGTCACCGCCCTGATGGCGAAGGATGCCCCTTCTTCCAAAACTGCTGCTGCCAGGCCTAAAACATCACTTCAGCCGCCGCCGGCAAGCCTGTCACCTGAAGAACAACGCCGCCTGCTCGACCAGTTAAATGATGCCGAGCATAAAACCCTGCAGCAACGGCCCAAAAAACTGCAGCAGCAAAAGAAAAACCTGAAAGACTGGTAACCTGCGTCACTTACAGTCATCTCCGGGTATTACTTCATTGTAACATCACCCGCCTCTATGTAAAAACTGTACAGGTAGCCACCCAAAGACTGACCTGTTAACGGATGTATGGAAAAAAATTTAAAAAAAATTCAGAAAATGTAACCAGGCTATCTTCTTTATCGTATATTTGCGATATACAATAACAAATATGGCCTCCCATAAAAAAGACGAATTCACCCTGAAAGAAAACGAACTGGCTGCATTTGCCAAAGCGTTGAGCCATCCCGCGCGCATCGCCATCCTCAAAACTATTGCAGCACGCAACAGTTGTATCTGCGGGGAAATTGTAGAGGTATTGCCGCTGGCACAATCCACTGTTTCGCAGCACCTCAAAGAATTGCTGAACGCCGGCCTTATACAGGGAACCGTTGACGGGCCCAAATCCTGCTATTGCATCAACTGGAAAACATTCAATAAATTCTTCGACAGCTTCAACTCCTTTTTTAACAAAGCGAAAGCGATGAATGAATCCTGCTGCTGAAAACTCAACACCTCACAAAAAAATTAATGACCATGGAAACCAATGAAAAAATTAAAGAACAGGTTAAGGCCACTTACCGTGAAATCGCACAGCAGGAGAAATCATTCAATGCCGCTTCCTGTTGCGGCGCCACCTGTTGTTCCGGCGAAGTGTATAATATAATGGCAGAAGAATATACTGCGCTGAATGGCTATCAGCCTGATGCCGACCTCGGTCTTGGTTGCGGACTGCCCACCCAATTTGCCGTTATCAAAAAAGGTGATGTAGTGATCGATCTTGGTTCTGGCGCAGGAAATGATTGCTTCGTGGCTCGCGCTGAAACGGGCGAGGCCGGCAAAGTAATAGGCATTGACATGACAGCTGAAATGATCAGCCGTGCAAGAGCTAATGCCGAAAAACTCGGTTTTCACAATGTTGAATTCCGGCTTGGCGAAATTGAGCACCTGCCGATTACTTCAGGACTGGCAGACGTGATCGTCAGCAACTGTGTACTCAACCTCGTTCCTGATAAGAAGAAAGCATTTTCAGAAATATACCGTGTGCTCAGGCCGGGCGGACATTTCAGTATTTCCGACATCGTATTGACAGGTAATCTTCCGGATAAAATTCTACATACGGCAGAAATGTATGCCGGCTGTATCTCCGGCGCTATCCAAAAGGAAGACTATCTCCGCATCATCCATGAGGCAGGCTTTGAAGATATCAGCCTGAAAAAGGAAAAACCGGTCATCATCCCTGACGATATTCTGTCTGCTGTTTTAACGGAAGAAGAGATACGTCTTTTCAAAAACAGCGGAGTCGGTATTTACAGCATCACCGTATCTGCCTCCAAGCAGCGTGAAAAAAAGAATGATGCCGCAGCCGCCTGCTGCGATAAATCGGTTTGCTGCCAATAGATAAATTACCAACGGCGTCATGACGTTCATACAGATGACATCAGCACATTATCCTGCAGTGCGGGAAATATACCTGCAGGGCATTGCCACAGGTAATGCAACATTTCAGACATCCGCCCCGGAATGGGAAACATGGGATCAGGAACATCTTGCATATTGCAGGATAGTCGCCGTGCAGGATAACGTAGTGATAGGCTGGGCGGCACTAACACCTGTTTCCGGCCGCTGCGTTTATGCCGGCGTGGCTGAAGTAAGTGTTTATGTCAACGATCACGCAAGGGGAAAGGGCACCGGTAAAAAATTACTGCAACAACTGATACTGGAAAGCGAGCAACATCAGATCTGGACTTTACAGGCAGGCATTTTTCCCGAAAACACTGCCAGCATCCACCTGCATAAATCACTGGGATTTCGGGAAGTAGGCTACCGCGAAAAAATCGGGAAGATGAATGGCCGGTGGCGCGATACGCTTCTGTTTGAAAGAAGAAGCAGGCAAACGGGAGTTGATGAATAGCAGCCAATCCGTTACAGTCATGACACGCAAAATTGTGATGCCTTTTATTATCAGCTATCGCAGGCGATAACAGGCTGCTGTTGCCATCTTCCCTTCACAGCATACTTACGCGAATGAAAAAAATAATTGATCTGCAGTGAAAAGATGCAGCCATGTTCTTCTATTCTTTATAAAATTTGTCCTCGTGCCATTTTGATGGGTTCCCGATAATGCAAACAAAAATGTTTTGATAGGATTGTTCATTCCGGGTGATGTGATCATGGAAGCGGCCTTGCCACTGAAAATATTCATGTCCATTTTTATTGCACCATTGTGTTACGGATGATTTGAATTGCTGAACAATAACAGACAGCGAACCTGCAACAGGTTTGGAAAATTTGTTTTGATGGCGTGACAGTGATACAACAGCCCGTTTCCCTTGTAGAACATCCGTGCTATGCGGCACCGTCGTCGCCTGTGATGCCACAGCATTCGCATGATCCGCCAATTCAATAATTCCATGAATGTGATTGGGCATTACAATATGTTCGTGCAATACCGCATTTGGAAAATGATTGGGAATATTCAGCCAGCATTCATTTGCGAATTGACCGATTTCCGATATCAACATAACCTATGATGTCCAACAGTTTTGATTTCTCCGAAAAAATGCTCCCGGTCCTTGGTGCAGATAGTAATAAAGTATAATCCTTCCTTAGCATAAGCGTATCCTTTTAACCTTACTGACCTGCGGTGATAGATTTGAAAATTGTATTTCATATTGCTATAGCATTTGATAAAATATTAGACAGCTGATTATATAATTGAGACCCACACTTCATCCGGCAATCCAATAATTCAATAATTAGCAAACGAAAAAAAAGCGGGCTTGCAGATTTTCAAATCTAAAAAATCAAAGCAAATTCGAAGCCGTACGGACATCACATGTGATGTCTCAACTCACCTTTCTTCCAACAATCCTATCAATCAATAAATAGCCCGCGAATTACCAAATACTGATTTGAAACAAGAGGCTGCACCTTCAGTTCAAAACCTTTCCGTGCAATAATTCAGCGATGTGATATTTTTGCCGCGTCATGAAGCGCTCACCCATCCGTATCTTCCTGCTCCTCGGACTGATTTCCATCAGCGGCGCGCTCATCACGCAGCTCTTCTGGCTGCAAAAAGCCATGAAGGCAAAAGGCGATAACTTCGACAGCAATGTAGTGCTCTCTCTCCGCCGTGTGGCCGAACACCTCGATGTCTCTTCCACCAATTCTATCATTACACTGGAAGTGGTGCGTAAAATTTCTGACCGCACCTTTCAATTGTCGGTGAATGACAAGGTGGATTGCAATGTGCTGGAATATTACCTGCGCACAGAACTCTCCTATCCCAGCCTTGATGTTGACTTCAACTACCGGATACACGAAGCGGAATCAGATAAACAGGTATTCAGCAAAGACGTTGACCTGAAAGATCAGAAAAGCCTCTATGCTGTGAGTACCGACCTGCCAGTTTTTTTCAACGGTTCCTATAATGTCATCATTTATTTTCCCACGCGGGCAGCTTACATCGGTGTGAAAATGACCATCTGGCTCTTCTCTTCCTTCATTCTGCTGGTAGTTACCTGTTTCTTTGTCTATACGATCTTTATTATTCTGCGGCAATTCAGGTTAGTAGAAATGCAAAAGGATTTCGTGAACAACATGGCACATGAGTTTAAAACACCCATATCCACGATTGCCATCTCCGCGGAAACCATCAGCAAGCCGGATATCATAGAGCGCCCTGAAAGACTTTACAGCTATGCGAACATTATTAAGAATGAAACCAACCGGCTGCGCAACCAGGTTGACCGTCTGTTACAGATCGCCAAAATGGAGAGCGATAAGATTGATCTGCATGAAGAAGAGACGGATCTTCATGCGCTGATCCGCGAATTGCTGCCCAACCTGAGCATCAGGGCGGATGAACTGCAGGGCCGGCTTAGCCTCCGGCTTAATGCAAAGCACCATATTGTTATGGCCGACCGTGTTCATCTTATCAATATCCTCTATAGCCTGGTGGACAATGCCATTAAATACACGGAACAAACTCCGTCTATCGAGATCTGCACCTGGACAGAAGCGGATGACTTATGCCTGTCGGTGAAAGACAACGGGATCGGTATCCCGGAAGAGCACAGGAAGAAAATCTTCGACAAGTTTTACCGTGTGCCAACCGGCAATATTCACAATGTAAAAGGGTTCGGACTGGGGCTGCATTATCTTAAGCTGGTGGTAAATGCCCACAAGTGGAAAATAAAATTAGAGAGTGAAAAAAATAAAGGAAGTAATTTTATCATCTCAATTCCCTGGATCAAAAAAGAAACTGTACATGGCAACTCCTAAAGCCACTATCCTGTTGGTGGAAGATGATACGAACCTCGCATTCGTGACGAAAGATAACCTCGAAAACAAAGGTTATGCCGTGCAGCATTGTTCAGACGGAACTACGTGTTTTGATTTATTTAGCAGGGAACAGTTTGATCTTTGCCTGCTCGATGTGATGTTACCCAAAATGGATGGCCTTGCACTGGCACAGAAGATCCGGGAAAAAGATAAGCATGTGCCTATCATTTTTATCACCGCCAAATCAATGCTGGAAGATAAAATCGCAGGCTTTAAAGTTGGCGGCGACGATTATATTTCAAAACCGTTCAGCATTGATGAGCTGCTGTTTAAGATTGAAGTGTTTCTGAAACGCAGCAAAGTATTCGTTGAATCGGTGAATACACAACAGCAGTTCACCATCGGCAAATACGCATTCGACTTTGCCAACCTCACTTTAGTCATCAACGGCACAGAAAACACGCTCACCTTAAGAGAGGCGGAAGTGCTTCGTTTTCTTGCACAGCATCAGAATGAACTTGTGCCACGCGAAAACCTGCTGAAGCAAATATGGGGATCAGATGATTATTTCCTCGGCAGAAGCCTTGATGTTTTTATTTCCAGGCTGAGAAAAAACCTGAAGGATGATAGCCGCGTTTCCATTGATAACATCCACGGCGTAGGATTTAAACTCGTTGTGAAATAACCAACCGCCAGACTGGTTTCGCATGTATCACCGGTACATCATTGGGTAAGATGGTTGCTGCCACATTCAGAACGCTTCATTAAAATCAAGATACAAACCACTCGATCCATAGGCGCCGAAGGCATAGTCAATGGTAAGGTTGGTTTTGGATTGCTGGCTCAGCATTATTCTCAGCCCGATGCCGGCTGCCGGATCAATGGCAGCAAACAGGCTGAGGCCAGTATCAGTATCACTGGCGGTGGAAGCATTCGCGAATAATACACCGCCTAAAAGGTCGGGCCATCTCCTGAACACAACAGGCAACGGAAAACGCCATTCCAATTCCGCATATAACAGATCATGACCACGTATCTGTCCTTGCTTATATCCGCGTGCCGATCTGCCATAGGTATCCCAGCCCACCGCCGGCAGATCAAGATATGGCGTGACACCGGAGGTGAGCAGGTTAGCATAAGTCCACAGTGCAATGATATGCCTGGATGACTGATGAGAAAGGCTGAAATAGTGCCGGTATTCAAGCCATAACGTGCTGGCGCCTTTATCGCTGCCCAGCCATTGCTCATTTAACCTGAGTGAAGCGAATGCATAATTACCTTCAGCAGGAAATACCGGGTTGTTCCTGCTGTCGAATAATGCATTCAGCGAAATACCCGATGATTTATATTGCTCTGTATTAAATCCATGCTGCAGGCTATAGCTATCATTACTGGTTGCGGTTACAGAATCAGGCACCTGCTCACTGAACACATCATTAATATGCCGGTGCAGGTCGAGATGATAACCGACGCCGGCAAAAAAACGGGATGTACCCAGTCGCATCATTGCTGTTTCATGAAACCTGATCAGGTCGAAATCAACCTGTTGCTCAAAAGGGACAGGCTTGTCCGCTAACGGCCCCGAACCTAATCCGTACGTCTTCTCGGTAGAAAAAAATAATCGCCAGTCTCCCTTCAGCATCCAACGGTCATTCCGCAAAAAGAGGTCAGACTTGATAAAGTTGATGGATTGCTTTTTTGTTGTGTAAATAACGGCGCCAACGGCATTGGAGAGCGTGGTGGTTTGCCTGTCACCCATGTACCATCCGGCAACACCGGTGACACCAAACATGAAGCCATTGGAAGGATTGGAAGCAATAGCCGGTAACACTGCAAAAGACACCTTTCTGTCCTTTCCCTTTTTTGCACTTACCGCCACGGAATCCTGCCCGAAGCAAAAAATGGGTATCTGTATACATACAATCACGAACAAAGTGATGATGCATTTCATCCTGTAAAATAATTGCTGTGGCAGACAGATATCATCAGCCCGGTCAATGAATTCAACTGTTGATGGTAGATACCTTGCTCTAAATAGCCGTATAGGCGGCCGGCTTTGCATGTAGCGCTAACCTTAATAAAACATTATCCGGTGCAGCACATTTAATGCTATCCATAAGATGCATACAAAGAAACCTGTTGATAGTATCCATGCACCGAGTTCAACACCGGCGTCTTTGGAAGAGCGGTTCGCGTGATTGTTTTTTGTGGCCATGTGTGTGTTTTTTGGATATTCAGGTCATCAATGTAGCTGTTGCCTTTATAAATAGTTATATTAGGAATTTGAAGATATCCACATTTCTAAGCAATATTTGCACACTTTCAGGTAATAGAACCCTGTATGAAGCACGAATATCCTGGCATGGCGCTTATGAAATGGCTGCAAAATAGGATTCGTGCAGCTGTATATTTCAACGGGTATCAGCATCGAAAAGTTGAGCAGGACCTCTCCAGTCTTCGGTGATATGGATGCCAAAAAAACAAAACCCCACTGCAATGCAGAAGGGTTTTGTTGCGAGTCAGCGATAGCTTAATTATTCCAACACCACTTTGCTTTCATTACCCCGATAACAATCAAGTTTAAGATTGTTATCCATCTGGCCCACCATTGATTTCAGCAAATCGCCATAGCTGCTTATATCATTTACGCGTTTCCACAATTCTTCGCGGCGGCAGCCTGCCTGTGGTGCATATTTTATACGGTACCACTTATTGTTTTTATCATACACCATCGTAAAAGTCTTGGTTTCCGTACCATTGCTCATATAGACTTCAAAATAGGTGGTGATCACGAGGTCGCGTACCATGGCAGGCAGCTTTATCGCATTGGCCATTCCGGCATTATCGGCAATCATCATTGTATAGTAATAGCGGGCCGACTCTTTGCCGTCATATTTAAATGTCCTGGTACTGTCGTACTTCAGTTCATAATAAACTTTTTTGCCCGGCCAGTTTACGGACTTGTCCAGCATTCCTTTTTGATTCTGGGTAAGCAACTCCTTCATCAGCACCTGGCTGTTGCCCGCGAATGGAAGGAGGAGTGTTACCATTACAAATATTATTCTTACAAGGTTTTTCATGACCATTTTCTTTTTTCCGTGAGTTTATCGATGTTATTTTTTTGCTTCTGCAGTGCTACCGTTTCCCAGTTTCACATTTTTCAGCAAATTGTTGGCAATACAAGTTCCAATGGTCACACCATCCAGTATGGCCGCTTCATAATGGATGCCGCCATACATACGGGAATAGGCAGCTTCATGGGCAGCGGCATTAAATGATTTGAATGTTCTCGGATTAAGCCCGATCACAAGATTAGTGCTGTCTGTAAACTCCACATTGTCGCCAAAGTAGTGAGTGAGGATAGTGGATGCTGCACCAGAAAATCCGGAGTGGCCTGAAGGATATTCGGGAAATGGTGGCGTTTCAAGGTAAGGCTCCCAATCCGGCTTGCCAAGCACTTCCGCAATGTAGGTTTTCGGACGGAGCAAGTTAACCTTGTATTTTATTTTCCATACAGAGATCGCTGCATTGTATTCTGCCATGCCGAGATATGCGAATAACTCGCAGGTCTGTGCCAGGTTATAGTTGTTCTTGTTGATTTGCTGCTTGGCCATTTTCATCCAGTGGCCCGGCGGAGTGTATGTTTCTACAGGACAATCAGCCCAGTACAAAGAGGTAATCCGGTCATACTCACTGAAAGAAGTATCAATGCCGTAGAGCTTGGCAGTAAACTTGTAAAACTCTGAAGTGGAGTCCTGGCTGTAAGGGATCGTTGGATCCTGCATACATAATTCAGTCGTATCAATACCCATCGGACGTAGCGTGCCGAAGTACGGCTCAAATGCAGTCTTGTCAATATCAGTAGGCTCCCACAGTTCAGGGTGCGCAGGGTCGCCGGCACGTGAAGGGGATTCATAAATATTATTCTCGCGGGTATAATCGTATAAATCGGTTTTCATGTAATCAATAAATGCATTGGCCAGGTCCTCACCATACTTTTTGGAACGGGCAGAAACATCGGCATTTCCGACAAGACTGTCACGCAGGTGGTTCATTTTATCGCGTAACTGAACAAGTGCTACCGTGTTAGGCCCCATGTAACGGGCTATGCCTTCATCACAAACCAGGTATGCACAGTTATTCACTACCGTAGGCCAGTCGTACTCCATATTCGCATCAGGCACCGGCAGTTTATCAAGTCCTTTCAACTGACCGGCCAGTGAATGACCATCCGGAATGCCATGCACAACAGATTCATACATAGCTGCGCCCAGGTAACCCATTGCGCGTGCTGCCGGAGGCGGACCGATTCGCTGAAAGCGTATCTGGTCCAATAACAGGTCAGCCCAGGCTATCGCCATCTTATTGGAAAATTCTGTAGCCGGTTTTGATTTTTCATTGTACACGCTGCCGCTTGTGCCGCCGCCGTTTTCACAACTGTAAAAACTGCCGGCCACCAATGCAAGAAGCAGCATCAGCACAGGAACTGTTTTTTTCATAATAGAATGATTGGTTAGGTGAGGATTCAAAAAAAGCGGCTCAAATGTAGTTATTAAACGTTTTGTTCAATTTCTGACGGATATTTTTTTTGTTAATGAAAGCTAAACAATAACGGCATTTAATTGCTAATGCCTCACCCGGCACCATCATAAACTTTTGGCTACGCCGGCATAGCAGTTCCTCAATTAAGGCTAACAAAAAATGCAGCGTGATCTGTAGCAGGATTTTTTTGTTAATGAAAACCTAAACATCTTATGTGGTGCTATTAAGTTGATAAATTTGCCGGCTTACATGAATTATCCATGCAACCTGCGGTTTGAAAAAATCTTTTCACATTCCTTGCTGAAACGGTTCGTGGCACATTCCCAAATCTTTAAAATCAATAAACAATAAATTACACACTATGAGTAATTTTTTTCCGCGCCTCAGGGCTTACCTCGCTGTAACTGCTGTTGCGCTCTTGCTGGCATCTTGCAAGAATTTCGATCACGTGTATTCACGTAACTTCGATTTCCCCCCTGCTGACAGCACAAAATTTGCACGGCTCGATGAACCATCGGGTAAGTTATTCGACCTGCTAACCGATAAATCCACCGGCATCGATTTTGCCAACCGCATGGATTTTAAGTTTCTTGACGACAACAACCTGTATGTAAATTATTATAACGGCGGCGGCGTGGCCGTGCTTAATATTAACGGTGATTCATTGCCCGATCTGTATATGACCGGTAATAAAGTGGCCGATCAGATTTATGTGAATGAAGGCAACATGCACTTTAAAAATGTTTCCCAAAATTCCGGTATCCTTCAGAAAAATAAAGGCTGGTCAACCGGTGTTGCCGTAGTTGATATCAACAACGATGGATTTGATGATGTGTATGTATGCCGCTCCCGCTGGAAAGATTCCCTTGCCAATCTGTTTTACATCAATAACGGGAACGGAACGTTTACTGAAAAAGGTAAAGAATATGGCATCGACTGCTCCGACAGTTATACGATGGGTGCCGTATTTTTTGATTACGACAATGATGGCGATCTCGACCTCTATGTTAAAAACCATCCGAGCGATTTTGTTGAACGCATGCGCTTCAACAACCTCGAAAAAGTGGAACAGGGCAAAAATCAAAGTGATAAATTCTACCGCAATGACGGCAACGGCCATTTCACCGATGTTTCAAAGGAAGCAGGTATCAACAATCACGGTTATGGCCTGGCTGTTTGCGCCGCTGATGTGAATGATGACGGATGGATGGATGTCTACGGCTGCAATGATTTCGCCATGTATGACTATCTCTACATCAATAATGGTAACGGAACATTCACCGATCATTCAGGCGACTGGCTGTCAAAAAGCTCGATGTTCAGCATGGGCGTTGATATTGCCGACGTAAACAACGATGCTTGGCAGGATATCGTAACCTGCGACATGCGTTTTGATCATTCTTACATGCGCCGCTCTTTTGCCCTGGGCTTGCGCAGAAATGAGTTCAGCAACATGGTGAGCAGCGGTTATCATTATCAGTATGTAAAAAATGCATTGCACATCAATAACGGCAACAACACCTTTTCTGAAATAGCCAACCTCGCTGGCGTAGACGCTACCGACTGGTCGTGGGGCCCGCTGTTCTGCGATTACGACAACGATGGCCTGAAGGACCTGTTTATCCCCAATGGCTACTACCGCTGGCTGAATATTGATGAACGGGAATTGTACCAGGCCATGCGTGATGCAACCCGCCGCCAGGACAGCGTTGCGTACAATAAACTCTATGCACTCGTAAGCAAGAAAAAGCTGATTGTGCCGAATTATATTTATAAGAACAACGGTAACTTCACCTTCTCCAACGAAATCGACAACTGGGGTTGCAACCTGCCCACTATCACGCACGGGGCCGCATTGGCCGACCTCGACATGGACGGTGATATGGATATGGTGACCAGCGTTACAGAATCTTCTACCATTGTTTATCGCAACAACTCTGAGAAACTGGATAACAATCACTACATCCGTTTCAAACTTACCGGAAGCGATAAAAACATTAATGCCATCGGCACCAAGATTTATATCTATTCCAAAAGCGGCATGCAGATGGTGCAGCACCATGTCGTACGCGGCTACCAGTCAACATCAGAGAACATTGCACATTTCGGCCTCGCTAAAGATGACACCGTTTATAAAGTGATCGTTATCTGGCCTGATGAAAAAACGCAGGTACTGAAAAACCTGGCCGCTAACCAGGTGGTGAAGCTCGACTATAAAAATGCCGTCAACGAAAAGATTGACATTCATGCGAAATACACCCCCATGTTTGCCGATGCCACAGTAAAACTTGGCGTCGATTACAAGCACGTGGAAGATGAATATGAAGATTTCAAAAAGGAATTGCTGCTGCCGCATAAAATGAGCCGGTTCGGTCCGGGCCTCGCAGTGGCCGATGTAAATGGCGACGGGCTCGAAGACTTTTTTGTCAGCGGCGCAATCCGTTCACCGGGTGAATTATATTTTCAGACAGCGAACAAAACTTTTGTGAAGGCACCTTCTCAGCCATGGGTGAATGATAAAGCAACGGAACAGCTTGGCGTGTTATTTTTTGATGCTGACGGCGATGGCGATGCTGATCTCTATATGGCAACCGGCGGCAGTGAATTCAGCCCTGAAGATCCGCTGCTGAATGATATGCTGTTTATAAATGACGGTAAAGGCAACTTTACTAAAAACACGAAAGCCATTCCCGACATGCGTGTCAGCGGCTCCTGTGTAGTGGCCGGTGATTATGATAATGACGGTGACCTCGACCTCTTCGTGGGCGGTCGTGTAGTGCCAACCAAATATCCGCTGCCTGCGAAGAGTGCAATTCTCCGCAACGACAAAGGTATGTTTACCGATGTCACGAAAGAGGTTGCCCCCGAACTGGAGAAAGGTGGCCTGGTATGCGGCGCTATCTGGACGGATTACAATGCGGATAACAAGCTTGATCTGATGATTATCGGCGAATGGATGCCGGTGACTTTATATAAAAATGATGGTGCAAAATTTTCCAATGCAACGGCCGAAACCGGCCTTGCCGATGCAACCGGCTGGTGGAACAGCATTGTTTCCGGCGACTTCGACAATGACGGTGACCTCGATTATGTGGCCGGCAATGAAGGATTGAATTCACGGTATTATCAGCCAACAGCTGAACAACCGATTGACTTGTATTCATCCGACTTTGATAAAAACGGCACCAACGACATCGTGCTTTCTGTTTACAACTATAATAAATCATATCCGGTAAAAACCAGGATGACGATGACAGAACAGATTCCGATGATCGGTGACAAATTCAAGCTGTATAAAACATTTGCTTTAGCCACCACGGAAGAAGTGTTTGGCAAGGAAGCACTCGATGCAGCAACACATTACACGGCAAAAACACTGGCTTCTTCCTATATCGAGAATCAGGGCAACGGGAAATTTGCGGTGCATGCCTTGCCCATGGAAGCTCAATTCTCCTGCCTGTACGGCATGTTGCCTTATGACATCAATAACGACGGAAACCTCGACATCATCGCTCACGGTAACTTCTTCAGCCCTGAATCAGAAACAGAGAAACAGGATGCCTGTATCGGGTTAACGATGCTGGGTGATGGAAAAGGCAACTTCAGGCCATTGAGCATCAAGGAATCAGGCTTTTTCTCCAATAAAGACGCTAAGGCGCTGGCAATTATCTACCTCGGTAAAAATGAATCACCTGTTTTGCTGGGCACCAATAACAATGATAAAATGTTCGCCTATAGTTTCCTGTCTAACATGCAAAGCAAGATTGCGCTGACCGAAAAGGACCGCTTCGCGGAAATCTATTATAAAGATGGCCGCAAGGAAAAACGCGAGAACAACATCGGTTCAGGTTACCTGTCTGAAGGTTCGAAAACAATATCCTTTGTGCCCGGGTTAGTTGATAAAGTGGTGGTCACTGATTATCTCGGTCAGCAGCGCACCACCTTCCAGGGACAAGCCATAGCATCCAAATAACTATTTCAGCTAACGTTTAAATAATCAGTAAAATGAAATCAGGAATGAGAAATACGGGATATGTGGCTGGAATACTGCTCTCCATAGCGCTGCTGTCGGCGTGTAACAGCGGTTATAAGAAAGCAGATCTTACAGTAGTGGATTTCCCGACATATGACAGCACCAAATTTGATCCGCTGGATAAACCAAGCGGTAAACTGTTCGACATACTTACCAGCGCAACAACCGGCCTGGACTTTTCGAACAACGTCGGCTTTCGTATGCGCAATGACAATAACATCTACCAGTATTTTTATAACGGTGCAGGTGTTGCCGTACTGAATGTCAATGGTGATTCGCTGCCGGATATTTATTTGACCGGCAATCTTGTGCCCGACAAATTGTTTTTGAATGAAGGCAATATGAAGTTTAAAGACATTTCCGCGGCAGCCGGCATTCTTACAAAGAACAAAGGATGGTCAACCGGAGTGTCGGTGGTCGACATTAACAACGACGGATTTGATGATATTTATGTCTGCCGTTCCCGCTGGAAAGATTCACTGGCCAATCTTTTATACGTAAATAACGGTAATGGCACCTTCACGGAAAAGGCCAAGGAATTTGGCATTGATGCCCCTGATACCTACACCATTATGGCCAATTTTTTCGACTATGATAAGGATGGCGACCTTGATCTTTTTCTCGCCAACCACCCGACTGACTGGGTAGAGAAAATGCGATTTAATAATCTCGAGAAAATAGAAAATCACACCAATCAAAGTGACCGCCTTTTCAGAAATGATAACGGCCACTTTGTGAATGTGTCGAAAGAATCTGGCATAGACACGCACGGCTATGGCCTCAGCTGCACAGTAGCAGACTTCAACGGAGATACCTGGCCCGACCTTTATGTAGCCAATGATTTTGCCATGCACGATTACTATTTTATCAATCAGGGCAATGGCAAGTTCAAAGAGTCTGCACGAGAGGTGCTGAAGAAAACATCGCTCTTCGGAATGGGTGCCGACGTAGGTGATATCAATAATGACGGTTACCCTGATATTTTTGTGGTAGACATGAAGTTCGACCGGTCCTATGTACGCCGTTCATTCATGCTCGCACAACGCCGTTCGGAATTTAACAACATGGTGAGCAGTGGCTATCACTACCAGTATGTACGCAACATGCTGCAGCTTAATAACGGTAATGGCACTTTCTCGGAGATTGCCTGCCTGGCCGGTGTGGATGCCACAGAATGGTCATGGGCTCCGTTGCTGGTAGATCTTGATAATGATGGTTACCAGGATCTTTTTGTATCCAACGGATACTATAAAACCTTTAACATCGATGAACGAGAACTGATACAAGGGCTGAAGGATGCCACACGCCGTGGCGACAGCGCGATGTTCAGTAAGATCAGCGCTATCATCAATAAGAAGAAATTAAAAGATCCCAACGTTGTCTTCAAAAACAATGGCGATCTGACCTTCACGCGCATGACCGGCGAATGGGGCTTTAATCAACCCACCATAACACACGGTTCCGCTTTCGCCGACTTCGATCTCGATGGTGACATTGACATCGTGAGCAGCAATACAGAGGAATCGCCTTTTATCTACCGCAACAACGAAGCACAAACACTCAAGCATAATTTCATTGAGTTCAGGTTCGACGGCAGCCCGCAGAATAAGAAAGGTATCGGCGCTGAAGTGCACCTCTATACCAAAAACGGTTTGCAGTATCAGACCAATCACATTGTAAGAGGCTATCAGTCAACCTCACAGGACCTGCTTCATTTCGGACTCGGCGATGCAACCACCGTGGACAAAGTGGTGGTGACCTGGCTGGACGGTAAGACACAAACTTTAACCGGCCTCTCGGCCAACCAAATCGTGACACTGCACTACTCCGACGCCAATGAAAAAGCGCCCGATCAGCCGAAACCGGATTTGCTTTTCACGAATGTCACCGGCAAACTCAAAATTGATTTCAGGCATGAAGAAGATGCTTTCGATGATTTCAAACGCGAATTGTTGCTCCCCGAAAAGAACAGCTACTTCGGTCCGGGATTAGCCGTTGGCGATGTAAATGGTGACGGGCTCGACGACTTTTTTGTAGGCGGCGCCACCCGTCAGTCGGGAGCACTGTACCTGCAGTCAGCCAATGGTGAGTTCGCCGTTTCAGACGGTCAGCCATGGGCTACCGATAAGGCAGCGGATGAAATGGGTGCACTGTTCTTTGACGCTGATGGTGACAAAGATCTCGACCTCTATGTGGCTACCGGCGGAAGCCAGTTTAATATGGAAGACAAAAATTACCGCGATCACCTGTATATCAATGATGGCAAAGGAAAATTCGCCGCTGGCGATAAAGCACTGCCTGATGTATTTACCAGCGGTTCGTGTGTGGTGGCAGGAGATTATGATAATGACGGCGACCTTGATTTATTCATCGGCGGAAGACTGACACCACAGCATTATCCCACACCTGCACGCAGCGTAATCCTGAAAAACGACCAGGGGAAATTTACGGATGTAACCGCTGCCATCGCACCTTCACTTGAAAAAGCAGGACTCGTTTGCTCAGCGGTATGGACTGATTTTGACAATGATCAAAAACTGGATCTCATTATCGGTGGCGAATGGATGCCGGTGACCTTCCTGAAAAATAACAACGGTAAATTCGATAACATCACCAGTCAGACCGGTTTACAAAATATGACGGGCTGGTGGAACAGTCTCGTTTCTGGTGACTTCGATAATGACGGCGATGTGGATTATATCGCAGGCAATGAAGGTCTCAATACCCGTTATTATAAGCCAAGTGAAAAAGAACCGATTGATCTGTATGCATATGACTTTGATAAGAACGGCACCAACGACGTGGTGATTTCGTTCTATAACTTCGGGCAAAGTTATCCCGTAAAGAACCTGCAATACAGCGCTGAACAAATGCCGGTGCTGGCCAAGGAATTCAAGACCTATTCAGGATTCGCCCTTTCTTCCACCAAAGAAATCTATGGACCGAAAGGATTGGATAAAGCGTATCACCTCACCGCAAATACACTGGCAAGTTCTTATATCGAAAACCTCGGTAACGGTAAATTCGCAATGCGCCCGTTGCCCGTGCGCGCACAGGTCTCCAGCATGTTCGGTATGCTGGCCTATGATGTAAATGGCGACGGCAACCTTGACCTCTTGTATCATGGCAATTTCTATAACAAGGAATCGGAAACGGAACGCAATGATGCATTCATCGGCGAGACACTGCTCGGCGACGGTAAAGGCAACTTCACCTACCTGCCAAGCCGCGAAAGCGGTTTCTTCTCTGATAAGGATGCCAAGGCGCTGGCTGTAATAAGTGTCGGTAAAAACCAGACGCCTGTAATACTCGGCACTAACAACAACGACAAGATGTTTGCCTTCCAGCTGAACACCAATAGCAGCAAGGTGAAATACACAGAGCAGGACAGGTATGCCGACATCTACCTGAAGGACGGGCACAGGATTCATATGGAAATGAATTTCGGATCCGGCTTTCTTTCACAAAATTCGAAAGAGATTGCTTTCATCCCTTCCATCACCGAAAAAGTGATTATTACCGATTACAAAAATCAGCCGCGCACCGTTTTTCAATCCGAAGCGCTTGCGGCGAAGTAATTGTTCACAGCATCAGCAATGCAAAAGTCCCTGCTTCACGGCAGGGATTTTTTTTGTCCGTCACTACAGCGGGAAGTAACAGGCTGTAGGTTGAATAATGACTGGCGACAGTAATGATGCACAGCAGGGAAATTGTATCATATAGCTTGTGAAAGTGCTCCTGCATTTGTTACGCAGAAACCATAGACAATATTACCGCAGCCGGTTGTAAACTAACAGGCTCCGTAGCTGAAAAATTTATTGGAAAAATTCTTACCTGTTACTCTTCAGGTGCTGCATGCTGCCTACCGTCATCTCCACTTCCAGGTCCCAGTTCGCTCGCAGGGTGA
Organism: Chitinophagales bacterium; assembly: GCA_019694975.1. Taxonomy (NCBI): domain Bacteria; kingdom Pseudomonadati; phylum Bacteroidota; class Chitinophagia; order Chitinophagales; species Chitinophagales bacterium. The sequence continues at coordinate 138,766 of JAIBAY010000004.1, read as the reverse complement.
TGTCATCTGTATAGTTATAAATTTTCTCCGGTTGCAGGTGTTTCCAGTAGCTGCCGGTGTCCCATCGGTTGTTGCCATTCATGTCTTCAATCACTTTCAGCGAATAATCTCCCGGGCGCATTGCATTAAACTGCAGCTCCGTGAGCCCGTGCTTCAGTTTGCCACGTGCCACAACCTCCCTGGAACTGTTGCTTAATTCATAAAAATAAGTGTGGAGAGAATCTGTAGTCACCTTCAGCAAAAGGTTACCGGTTGCTGATTTTTCGAAGGTGACGAATGTGATGGAGACGCTGTCATTAAACCGCCCATACACATCCCTGAAAGCAGAATCAGGAATCATCAGCGTATAACTTGTTTTTTCGCTGAAGGGAAAATATACCTCACCTCGTTTCCTGAGCGTCAGCGTATCGGCAACCAGATTTGCTGCAGCCGGCGTGCTGACTTTGGTAGTATCATTGGTCAGCAGCAGCACTTTGCCCGGCATCAACATCGTTACCGGCGTTGAAAACTGCAGCAGCATGGGTTTATCCGGTGCCTGTTGCTGGCTGCTGCGCCCGCCTTTTAATGCTGAAGTGATAGTAAATTTCGGCAACAGCACTTTGTCCTTTTCATTCACGGGTTTCATGCGCACCGCAATGGTATCTGTAAAATCGCCATCCTTCAACTGCAATGTTATACTGTCTGATGTAATATCATTCAGAAAAAAAACAGCAGTGTCCCTTGCTGCATTGTATTGAATAACGCTATCTGCCTTCCTGACAGTAAGTGGTGTCACCTGTAACTGATTTATTGGTTTCGCAAAAGCGATAGAAATCCTGCCGGGCTGTGAAGCGTGCGCACCCAGCAGCTTCTGTTGCTCTGCAGCAGGTTTAAACAGAAGCAGAGCATAAAAACCGGTGCTGTCTTTAATCTCAATAGCAGAGTCGGAAAAGGCAATGTCTTCCCCCGGGCTATATTGCAGATCTGCATTCTGATCACGCAGCCCGATGAGCTTGTAGGAACCTTCTTTGATGTGGCTGATTTCAAAATGGCCATCCTTGGCAGAATGCGCATAATAAGACGGCCGCTCTTTGGCCACTACGGAGTCTGTCTGGTCGCTGTATAGCATGGCCAGTACATTTTCTTTCGGCAACCCGTCTTCGGCGCCCCTGACTATTCCCTGGATATTCAGCGAGTCGATGTAGTCACCGGTTGAAAAAACATATTGATAATTCACCATGATATTTCCTTCGGTGATGTCTTTAACTGCTGCGCCGAAGTTAACGGTGTAGGTTGTTTGTGGCTTCAGGGTATCATTCAGGGTAATGCTGAGTGTTTTCCCGTGAACACGGTACTGTGGCTTTATCTTCAATGCCGGCGAAAAAAACACCTGTGAACCAAAATCTCCGGTCTGAATAAATTCATTGAATGTGATCGTGATCTTCTGCGCATGAAAATGAATCGAAAGATTATCAGGATTGCTGCGGACCGGCACAGGCGGTGTAATATCCTTATCGCCTCCGGTAGGTGCCATCTGGCTTGCACAGGATTGCAGGAGCAGGGCAATGATGGAATATGAGAGAATTTTTTTCAGCATGCTGGCAGAATGGCAAAAGTAAGGTGGCAGGGCGAGAAAGAAGAAGGTATAGCAGTAGTAGTCCTTTACGCACGAATCATTCTTTGATGCAATGTTGCGCTTTCCCTCAACATCATGCTGCTATAACCTTGCACATCACTGAATGACTGCCGGTTTCCAGCTGCATAAAATAGATGCCTTCGGCTAAATCATTCATCGTAACGGATATGCTTTGCGCTCCGGCTTCATACGGTGCATTGATCAACGTCCGGATAATTCTTCCCTGCACATCCATCAGTGTTATGATGACTGAGGATTTTTCTGTGAGAAAGAAATCGACCGTTGTCCGGTCAGCAACAGGGTCAATAGCGATGCGCGAACAATAAGCCGGTACATCTTTAACAAATTCAACCTGTACATCGGGCCGCAATGCAACAGGATTAGTTTGTGCCAGTGCGGGTTTCGGAAAAATGAAACTACAAAACAAAACAAGTAAAAGGCAGCAGGAGGAGTGAGATTTTATCATACAAGACTATTGCCGTTTGATAATTTTCTCAAAGCAAAATATTAAAAAAAATAAACCTGCAAATAAAAAGCCCTGCTGCATAGTGTTTTGCAGCAGGGCTTTTATCTCGAAAATGACGGCATTAATTTCTTCTGCCGCCCATAAATATCATGATATAGTAAACCAGTGTAGCCAGGGAAGAAAGTGCAGCAACCACATAGGTCATAGCAGCCCACCACAAGCCATCTTTTGCTTTTTCACTGTCGGCACCTGCCATAAAGCCGCTGTTGTTGATCCATGCCAATCCGCGCCGGCTGGCATCAAACTCCACGGGCAAGGTAACAAAGCTGAATAAAGTGGTCATAGCGAATAACACGATGCCAACGAGCAGTAATTGCGGAAACACCTGCAGGGTGAGGATGCCTGCCAGCAGGATCCACTGCATCCATTGTGAAGAGAAACTCACAATGGGCACCAGCCGCGATCGCAGGTTCAGCCAGGCATAAGCCGTTGCATGCTGAACGGCATGGCCGCATTCATGGGCGGCAATCATGGCTGCCATCACGCTTCTGCCTTCAAACACTTCAGGACTGAGGTTAACCGTTTTATCCATCGGGTTATAGTGATCCGTCAGCTGACCGGGCACAGAAACGATCTTGACATCATAGATGCCATTGTCGCGAAGCATTTTCTCCGCCACATCAGCGCCGCTCCAGCCGTTGGGCGTAGGATACTTACTGTATTCCGACATCTTCGAACGCAATCGTGCCTGTACGAGAAAACCTACAAGCAGCAAACCGATCATTACAACAAAAAACAACATTTGCATAGTTGGTTAAAAGTTTGGTTTTATAACGCAAAGATACCATAGATTGTTCAATGCATCGCGAAGAGAGACGGCTGCCGCCCTTAATTATTTTACCGGAATCAGCACGATTTTAATCCTCTGCAAATGCTGTGTCAGGTGGAAAATAACGCCTGCCTTCCGGCATTTACCCATGTGAAACATCTATATTTGTGCGAAACATAACAGTCTTGGAAGGAATACAATCACATATTGAAGCATTGATCTTTGTTGCCGAGCAACCTATTTCCATCAAAGATTTACAGGAATGTCTTATTCGCCTCGTGGGACTCGAGCTCAGCAAGGATGAAATTGAATCACATGTAGAGGCACTCGTACAGAAATACCACGACGGTGATTTCGCCTTCGAGATGGTTCCCATTGCCGGTGGCTATCAGTTTCTGACCAAACCGGCTTATCAGCCAACCGTCAGCGAGTTCTTAAAAAGCAAGCTGAACAAAAGACTTTCCACCAACTCGCTGGAAACACTGGCCATCATTGCTTATCGTCAGCCGATTTCCAAACCGGATATTGAACGTATCAGGGGCGTAAACTGCGATTACACGATTCAGAAACTGCTGGAGAAAGAACTTATTGCGATCATCGGCAGAAGCGAGGAAGTGGGAAAGCCGCTGCTGTATGGCGTCAGTACCTTCTTCATGAATTATTTTGGTATCAACTCCGTGAATGACCTCCCGAAGTTAAAAGACCTGGAACAGCCAACTGACAATGTGATTGGTTCGCCTTCGGACAATTGATAAAAGTTTCCCGAAAATTTTTTTTCCCGCTAAAACATTATCACCCGAAGAGTATCGGCTGAATAAGCCGTTGCATTTCGGGTGAATGAATTTCTTCTTCCGGGTGCTCCATGCGCGTCAGTATTTCCGTTACCTCATGGATAGCCTGTCCCTTTTGCAGTGCCTCTGCATATGGAATATTGGAAAACGAAACCATCTGGTACGGCGAAATAAAACGATCAGGGTAAGCGGCAGCAATCAGCTTCTCTATTTTTTTCTTGTGCAGGAAATGCGGATCAGCTACCAGGTCACGCATCTCAATGAAGTTATTCAGTGCCAATTCCGCGATAGCATCAGCATTCGGTTTTCTTGATTGTTCAAAGGCCGGAAGAATCTTGCTCCAGTCATCTGCATAGTAATCCATCAATTCATGCAGCACCGTGCAATCTTCAAACCCGCAGTTCATGCCCTGCCCGAAGAAAGGAACAATGGCATGTGCCGCATCGCCAATCAGGCAGGCTTTGTCTTTATAGCTCCAGGGAAAACAACGCACCGTGACGAGGGAAGCAGTCGGGTTGTGTGCGAAATCTTCTTTATAGGTTGGCATCAGCGGGAGCACATCGGGGAAATAGGTGCGGAAAAAGTTTTCGATGTCTTCGCCTGTTTTTAGCGCTGAAAAAGAAACAGGGCCGTCAAACTGAAAGAACAAAGTGCAGGTAAAACTTCCGTCGAGGTTGGGCAGTGCAATCAGCATGAAATTTTTTCTCGGCCAGATGTGCAGGGAATTTTTGTATAGCTGATGTGTACCGTCCTGCCCGGCAGGTATGGTTAGTTCTTTATAACCATGTTCAATATAGGATTGCGATAAATTGAACCGGTCGAGAAACTGCATGGTATGCCGCAAGGCAGAGTAAGCGCCATCCGCGCCGAAAATCAGATCGCTTTCCGCATAGGGCTGCGCACTGTGTGCGTCAAATTTCACCTCCGGCTTTTCAAGGTCTATAGATTCAGCGCGCTGGTTGAAATAAATTTTTACACCGGTCTGCGCTTCGGCCAGGTCCATCAGCGCCATATTCAGTGCACCGCGTGAAACAGAATAAATGGCCTGTCCTTCTTTGCCATATGGCTGCTCATTGGCGGTACCGTCCACAGCATGAATCATCCTGCTGTGCATGGGAATGGCAATCTTACGGATTGCCGCTTCCAGTCCTGCCGCCTGCAGGCCTTTCCATCCGCGGTCGCTTAATGCCAAATTGATGGAACGGCCTGCCTGAATTTTTTCCCTTCGCATGTCAGGGCGGCGTTCATAAATGGTAACATGGTTGCCCCTTTTCGCCAGCAGCACTGCCAGCAGTGAACCGACGAGCCCGGCGCCGAGGATGGTTATTTGTTTTGTCATAGTATGAAACTAAGAGAAGTTTTCAAGATCGCGTTATTGGATTTCACCCAGAGAGGATACCGTTGAAAAAAATTTTAAGGATCATGCAGCAGGGTGCAAATTTTTACTCATAATTCCCGAAGTACTCTGCCGACATTCCAAACGTCTTCAAAACTATTGTATAAAGGCACCGGCGCCATACGAATTACATTCGGTTCACGCCAGTCTGTAATCACGCAGGCTTCCGTTAAGCGATTGAAAATCTCTTTTCCATTAGCGGATGCAATCAAAGACAACTGACAACCGCGCCAGGCAGGATCTTTTGGCGTGATGATCTGTAATGTTTTTGAAGGATGATTATTATTGAAGTCGTCAATAATAAACTCAAGGTATGCGGTAAGCTGTAAGCTTTTATTTCTGAGATTTCCCATACCGGCTTCATCATACAGCTCCAGTGATGCCCGATGAATGGCCATCGGGAAAACCGGTGCATTACTCACCTGCCAGCCGGCTGCTCCGGCTTGCGGATGAAATCCTTTTTCCATTTTGAAACGCGTCGCTTCCTCGTTGCCCCACCAACCGGCAAAGCGTGGCAGCTCAGAATTGTTGCCATGTTTTTCATGCACAAATATTCCGGCCACACCGCCAGGGCCGCTGTTCAGGTATTTATAACTGCACCAACAGGCAAAATCAACTTGCCATTCGTGCAGCTTCACCGGGACATTTCCCACCGTATGCGCAAGATCAAATCCAACCATTGCACCTGCTGCATGACCGGCTTCTGTAATGGCTTTCATATCAAACAACTGACCACTCAGATAATTGACACCACCAAACATGATTGTAGCAAGCTGATCTGCATTGTCTTTGATTGCCTGCAAAATATCTTCCGTCCGCAAAGTGAATTCACCTTCGCGCGGCTTCATTTCAATTACTGCATCATCAGGGTCAAGACCATGATAGCGCACCTGCGTTTCCATCGCATACTGATCCGATGGAAAAGCATTCGCTTCCATCATGATCTTATAACGTGTTTTCGTCGGGCGATAAAATGAGACCATCAATAAATGCAGGTTGGCAGTAAGTGAGCCCATGGCAACTACTTCATTTTTATCAGCTCCGACAATTTTTGCCAATGCTTCTTCGCAAAAGTGATGATAGTACAACCATGGATTCTTTGCATGGAAGTGTGCTTCCACACCATGATGCTGCCAGTCCAAAAATTCCTGTTCTGCATAATCGCGTGCTTTCTTAGGCAGCAATCCCAACGAATTACCTGCTAAATAAATCACTCGTTTACCGTTGATTTCGGGGATATGGAACTGATCACAGAATTTCCGGAGCGCATCAGTAGCATCAAGTTGTTGCGCAAAGGCCTGCGTATTTTCAAACTTCATAGTATATCAAAAATTGAAGAATCAAATATCGGAGGATAAACGGAAAATTGAGGATAACTTTCGGAATACTGTGACAATTATACTTTTAAATGCCGCAGCTTGCGCAATTGAGTCGGATTTCCTTTGGTATGGAAACCATCAAGGCCGTAATCCCTCGTATTGACAATTTTACCGATAATTCTATAGTTGCCAAAAACTATGTATCTGTAAACTTTCTTTCGGGTAGTTAGTTCAGGGCATTCCGGCAATAAGTAAGAGTTTTGAAAATTCAGCGTTTCATTCACGATTCACTCTTCATACTTTGCAGCGAATTCCTGAGAAACCCTTTCCTTAATGTACTTATAAATTTGCCGGATTGCGCCTTCGGCAAAAGCAGTAATAACTACCTCATATTTTTCTACGGTCCTTTGCATGCCGCTCCTTTATACGCTTCATAACTTCTTCAACAGAATAAACTCTTCCATGTTGAATATCTTCTTCCGCCAGGCGGAAGCGATCCTAAAATTCCTTTTCTGTAACACCATATACCTTAAAAAAATGCTCATCCTTACCGGCACCATTCTTTTTCTTGTCCTCTGAAAAATTGATTTCCTCCGCGCCGCTTACATCTTCTGCAAACTCTTTTGCCAGCATCGCCTGTTTACGATTTTTGAATTTTATGGTTAGTGTTGTCAGTATCTGAATGTGTCTTTCTAAAATAATCAATTGTTTGTGCAAGAAGTAATTAAGGGTTTGCAGGTGGTACCAGTTCTATCCTGACATGCCAGATATTTCTCCCTGATAGTATTCACTCTTGAATGTTGCTTCACGTTCAGCATCTAAGTATTGCTTGATTGTTTTATGTGTTAAAGCAGGTGCACTCAATTCACATGAGTTAAGATTTGAAAGTCCGGAAAAATTTGGTTGCCCTTAGATCCATTCAATTTCAAATCACTTCGCTATACCAGCCCGGTTATTTAAACCATTCCGCATACATCACATAATTATTGGCAATGCGCATATTGATCTGTTCAAAATGTTCCGGTGAGAGTTCTTTCACTTTTTTAGCCGGGACACCTGCATAAATGCTGCCTGATTCCACGCGGGTATTTTCAAGCACTACGGATCCTGCCGCGATCAGCGAATTTTTTTCCACTACGGCATGATCCATTACGATAGCGCCCATTCCCACCACCACATTATCTTCCAGCGTACAGCCGTGCACAATGGCACCATGGCCGATGGAGACATTGTTGCCAATGGTTGTGCTGGCTTTCTGATAGGTGCAATGAATTATTGCGCCATCCTGTATATTCACCTTGTTGCCAATGCGGATAAAGTGCACATCGCCACGCACAACGGCATTGAACCAGATGGTGCAGTCATCGCCCGTGATTACATCACCAGCTACTACAGCATTTTCGGCAAGGAAACAGTTTTTGCCAAACTGCGGCTCAATGCCATTGATGGATTTGATGATTGCCATATCAGATCTGAGATGTTTTTCATTTGCAGTGAATACAGTTTCAACGGCCGTAAATCATTTTCAGGTGTTCATTGGTTTCAGCCGCTTTAATGGCGCCGACTCTTTTTTCCAGGTCTGCCATTTGAATATTAATCCAGTCAAGTCCGGTCATCAGTTGCTGTTTTTCATCAGCGCTCAATTCATCACGCATCAGCATATTGGTAGCGGTTTCTTTCTGCTGATCCATGGCCGAATACACATTTTCAAGCGCATTGGTAGCTGCCAGCCGCACATACCATCGCGCGTTATTTGCCGATATCTCATAGAGGAGCGGCAATGCTTTTTCAATAACTGCTGTGTCAGTAGACCACCGGGCGAGGAACTGCCCGTAGTTCACAGTGGAATAGTAAGATACATCGCTGCCGCTCAGGCGTGACATAAAGAAATCATTCTTTTCAGGTCCGCCCATCCTGGCATAAACAGTCTCCAATCCGTCTCTCACCTGCTCCGATGAGTCCTTCTCCAGCATTACGGCCGCCTTGTAAGCTTTCATGGAATCAACCTCCACCATTGCTTTTAATGCAGTGGAGATGACGAGGAATGAACTGTCGCGCAATGCGTTTTCCAGCACACCGGTGACTGATGTATCCTGCCATCCGGCTATGTTCTCTAAAGCGGCAGCACGCACTAATGAGCTTGAATCGTGCATTGCCAGTTCCTTTATTTTATTTGCAAAAACAGATTGGTCCTGTGCTGCCATGTCGGGAGGAATGCTTTCCACGGATAGCCTGCGTATCGCGGCATCGCGGTCGTTCATTCCCATCAGCAAAACCTGTTCATACAATGGACTGGCGGCATGCTGCGCGAAATAGCTGATGGATTCATGGCGGTCCATGAAGAGCGGCGCATGCTCCAGCTGAAAGGCAAAAGCGGAGTCAGATTTATTATCCGTCTTTTCACAAATCAGTGCCTTGCCGGCATCCACATTTACAAGGTCGGGAGGCGTTTGGCAGGAAAAGGAAAATTCCTGCATGGCATCTGTGATCACTTTTGCATAACGTGTTACGTTTCCGCCTTCATAAACATCAATATCAACCGGTAACCTGAAGACCGGTGTACCATCATTGGTGTCTTGCACCTGCTGAACGGTAACGGTTTCCTTTTTTGCATCAGCGTCATATTGGTAACTGATATCCAGCACCGGATGCCCTGCCGAGAAAAACCACTGATTGAAAAACCAGTTTAAATCCTGGCCGGTGACTTCTTCAAAAGCCAGCCGCAGTTGTGCCACTTCAACGGTTCCGAAGCGATGCGCGGTGAGATATTTATTCAAAGCACGGAAGAAGGCTTCATCACCCACATAGCTTCGCAGCAGGTGAAGCACTCTTCCGCCCTTCTGATAGCTGATAGGATCAAAAATATCTTCCTTGTCCTTATAATCATACCTGATGAGCGGCTCATTGCCCAGCCGCGACATATAGAGGTATAATTCAAGATCGTCATTAAGATGATTGTCTGCTTCATCCTTTCCGTATTGATGTTCCATCCACAGGTATTCTCCATAGGTAGCAAAGGATTCATTCAGCGGAATATTGGACCATGATTCACAGGTTACAAGGTCGCCAAACCACTGATGAAATAATTCATGTGAAATGATATCTTCCTTATTGCCGTCAATCATTTCTCTTGTTGTCTGATGCATGTCTTCATACATCAAAGTGGCGCTTACATTTTCCATGGCACCGGAAATGTAGTCGTGCACCACCACCTGCGAATACTTAGGCCAGGGATAAGGCACGCCGAGCAGGCTGGAAAAGAAATCAATCATCTCCGGCGTATTGCCAAAAATCGCCTGCGCATATGGCGCATATTTTTTATCAACGTAGTAGTTGACTTCCATATTCTTCCAGTGATCTTTGATAACGGCAAACGGTCCGGCCGCCATCATCACAAGATAAGGTGCATAAGGGAGGTCGAGTTTCCAGGTATCGGTATGCGTTCCATCTGCATTATCCTTTGAAGAAATCATTAATCCGTTAGAAAGGGTAACAAATCCTTTTTCCACCGTCATCGATAATTCCGTTGTCATTTTCATATTCGGCTTGTCAATCGTCGGAAACCAGCAGGAGTTACTTTCCGTTTCACCATGTGTCCAGAGTTGCCGCGGCTTATCAGGATCTTTTCCGTCCGGATTAATAAAGTATAATCCTTTTGCATCGGTAATGGCTGCCGACCCTTTCACCTTCAGCTCATTGGGTTTCGCGGTATAGTCAATGTAAACAGTGTACTGATCATCGTCTTCATACGTCTTGTCCAGCTTAACATTGATGCCCGTCGAATCGTGCGTGTATTGCAGCGGTATGTTGCCTTGCTTGCGCACGAGCTCCAGTTTATGTAAATCAAAACCCTTCGCATCGAGCCACAATGAATCCGTTGCATAAAAATGAGGAGAAAGCGTAATCCAGGCTTTTCCGTTGAGTTGTGTTTTGCTCCAGTCGAAGCTGACATCCAGCTTCGTATGAATAAGGTCATTAATAATCGTGTGTGAAGAGCGGTAAACCTGCGGGGTAACCACAATGGCATCATCACTGAACTCGTAGGACAAGCTATCCGAAGGATCTAGTGCATAAGGATCATCAAGCGCTGTGGTATCGGCATTGGAGATATCGGAAGCGGACATCCTTTGCTTCACAGAACAACTGATTACACCCGTAGCGAGCAGCAACAGGCTACAATAGATAAGAATTTTTTTCATCGTCATTGAATTAAATTATCCGGGCTATTCAGCAGGCCGTTTGCTGTGTCACCTTTGCGGTAATGAAACATGATACGAAACAAAAATAGGATTAAACGGTGACAGCCAATACCGGTTATGATATCCCGGCCTGACATCGGATGCTTCATTGCCCTGGCATGACACCTTGTTGCCGGCACCGGTTGGACTAAGCCGGATTAATCTTGTTGCCGCGTACGCAATTATCAATTTTATCATTTGCTTTGTATGACCAAACGGTCAAAAAAATAACATTCATGTACAAGGTAACAGTCGATCAGGATAAAGAAAGGGAAATCGAACTAACCGGCAACGATTTCACGATAGACGGCAAGCAAGGCACCTGGGATAAGATTTCCATTGGTAACCGGCGTTTTCACATCGTGAAAGATAACCGCTCTTTTACCTGTGAAGTGCTGCAGTCGGTAAAGGAAAAAAAGACCTTTACCATTCGCGTGAACGGGCATATCTACCAGGTAAAGGTGAAAGACCGGTTTGATGCCTTGCTGAAAGAACTGGGCATGGAAGGAACAGCTGTACATAAGGTGAATAACATAAAAGCTCCTATGCCGGGATTAGTGTTAAAAGTCATGGTGCAGGTTGACCAGGAAATAAAGGAAGGTGATTCCGTGCTGATTCTGGAAGCCATGAAAATGGAAAATGTTATTAAATCTCCGGGAGCCGGCATCGTGAAAGCCATAAAGGTGGTTGCCAAAGACGCAGTAGAAAAAAATCAGGTGCTGGTAGAACTGAAATAACCTGCCACAAAGCACTTCCTTGCTCTGAAAGCTCAGACTACATTATAGGTCAACATTGAGATTGTTTTAGATATGCAAGCAAGCTTACATTACCGCTTCCGTCATATGTTTAACAGCACTCATGCCGGACACCGGCAAAAACCAAAGGGCTCATTAACCATTACATCACTTGCGTGAAGATCAGCATGAACCGTAAAATTATCTTGGATGTGCCGTTGTTGATACTCGTGCTGTTTGCTACGATGCCTGCCTGTGAAGCACAGAATTCCTATAACCCATACGAACTGAAGGTGAACAAAGAACTCGCCTATTTTACTACGGGAGTGGTAATGAACCTGGGAGGGTTGCTGGCACGAACCGGCAAAACACCATTTACCACGCAGCAGGCGCTTACCGACACCAATACTGATAAAATTCCTTCCTTCGATTTAAGTGCTGTCAAACAATCAAACGCTGCTTACCTGAATGCCAGCAACTACGCTTTATATGCTGCAATGGCTCTTCCGCTTCTATCACTTGCAGATGGGCGCATCAACGACAATGCCGTGACCACGATTTTGTTGTATGTCGAAACCATAGCAATCGGTTCGGGTGCTTATAACCTGACCTCCGGGCTTGTCAGCAGGCGGCGTCCGCTGACCTACAACACACAGGACTTCACCATTGAAGAACGCACGGCATCCAACGTAAAAGAGTCTTTCTTCAGCGGCCATACCAGCATATCGGCCTGCGCATCATTCTGCGGCGCCAAAATATTCAATGATTTTCACCCGCATTCAAAGCTTACCCCTGTTGTATGGACCGTTGCAGTAACTTTTCCTGCATTTATCGGCCTTGCCAGGTATAAGGCCGGTAAACATTTTCCGAGCGATGTAGTGACGGGTTACGTGGTGGGTGCCGGTATTGGTTACCTGATTCCGCAACTGCACCGCATTGATCACGGCGACAGGCTCAGCATTGCCCCAATGCTTGGCAACGGCAAAGGTTTGTACCTGAGTTATGCCTTCTGAAACAGCAGCCTATTAATGTTCAATCACGCCGCACAGCAGCCTGTTGTCCCCCTTTCGTGGACTTGTTGACGTTCCTGCCCCTGGATATTTTTACAGCTGTATTAGGTAACATAAAATCCAATAAGATGAAACATCAATTATGCCTTTCGATCCTGTTGATTATGGCCATTACCGTTCAGCCATCATCAGCACAAACCATTAAGAATGCTATCACTAATGAGGCGGTGGTAAAAATACAAACGAACGTTACGGATGATGAGGTGACCATTGAATGGGATACAGAGCGCGAAAAAAATATCCATTGCTTCGTACTTGAACGTTCCCTGGATGGTGTAAACTATGAGATGATGGCCATGGTACCCGCGAAAAACCGATATGCCGTTGGCGCACACTATAAAGTATGTGACCGGGAAACATTACTCCAACCGGGCATGATACTTTATTACCGCTTAAAGACGATTGACATGAATGGTATGCATGGCATTACCACGCTCATTCTCGAAAAAGACGGTGCAGGACTCATCAGCAGCCGCTGATGTTACAATTTAACTCCGGGAACTCCGCCGGCTGATGAGGCCGGCGGATTGCTTTTTATCGTTGCCGTATTGCGTAACGATATCATGCTTTTGGCACATCATTCCTTCCACCGGAGTTTTTTTCCGGTTTCAGAAATGCTGCTTTACAATGCGCAACATTTCGTTTTGTACATTGATTGTATCTTTCCATCCGGAAACTCAGCAAGCTGAAACGGCAAGCTGACTTTCTCCAAACTCCGCTGATATGCCTCCTGACAACGCTTTAGTTATAGATCAGTTTTACCGTGCATTTCAGGCCCGTGACTTCCGTACCATGCAAACCTGTTATCATGAGCAGGTAGTATTTTCCGATCCTGTTTTTCAGCAACTCAAAGGGAAGGAAGCAAATGCCATGTGGCATATGCTGATTGCCAATGGCAGCGACCTTCAGCTCACCTGGCGTGATGTGAAAGCAGCCGGAGATACGGGCACCTGCTATTGGGAAGCGGCTTATACTTTCTCAGGCAGTGGACGAAAAGTAGTGAACATCATTCATGCAGTCTTTGAGTTCCGTGATGGTAAAATTTTCCGTCACACCGACCAATTTGATCTGTGGAAGTGGACCCGCATGGCTTTGGGCATTACCGGAATTTTACTTGGCTGGAGCAACTTCTTCCAAAATAAGATCAGGAAAAAAGCGGGCATTGCTTTGCACAAGTTTATCGAAGCACATCCTGAATATCGCTAAACCTGCAAGCGCTGTTCCCGTTGAATGAAAAAGGTTATACTGCTAAAAGTATTGGTGCTTTGTGTCCTTTGTGGTTAAAGGAGAAAAATGAACCACAAAGAGCACAAAGGCATTCACGAAGAACACAAAGGTTATCGCTCTATTACTATCTTATTACGCACGTAATCATAGCCTATTTTAGAAAACAGGACATAAACACCAGGAGCGAGGTCAGACAAATCGATGTTAAGCGTAGATTGCGAATCGAGTGAAACAAAGTGATGCTGCATCACCTGTCCGAGCATATTTATCACCCGTAAATCCATATCGCCCGCTGCCGGATTTTGAATAAACAATGTAACCGGGCCTGCTGTCAGGCTTGGCGAAACGGTGAATGTATTTTTCGCGATTGAACTGATCACGGAAAAACTATTGGTAGCCGTATCATTAAAGATAAACTGATCCGTTTGATTGTTGGGCATCGTGCTCCAGGCGGTGGCAACATGATCACCTTCACTGGTGAAATACAATTCATCAAACGTAATCAGTTCCGATTCACCGGTGGCCAGGCTTCCGGTAAAAATTTTTTTGGCCGGATCCTGTCCGTCTACCTGGTAATAGATAGTGGCATTGGTCAGTATGTCTGAGCCACGGTTGGTCAGTTGTACCTGCGGCTTGAAGGAAAGAAAGCTGATCGTATCCGCTGCATGGGTGATTTTTGACACCGCGGCATCATTCGCAAAATAAACACCCTGGCAACCGGCAGGTGAACTCAGGATGCTCTTGCGGGTGCCGTTGAGGGTAGCGTTCATCACCGCGACCTGCCCTTTGGTAAACATATACATGCACCGGTCATCTGTATAATCCATATAGTTCATGAACATAACGCCGGGCTCAACGGGCGAACAGTTATCGGTTAGCGGATACGAAGGGCATCCGAAATTGGCATCTGCCTGGTTGGGTGTGTCAGCGATATTGTCACTGCCGCTGCAGGTTCCGTTGTCATCACCCCAAACATGCGTAAGCCCAAACCAGTGCCCCACTTCATGGCTGCAGGTTCTTCCCTGGTTATATGGATACACGACGGTGCCTTCCCTCCCAAAAGCACGATAGAGAATTACCACGCCGTCGGTTTTGGAATTGCCCGAATTGCTCTGCGGCAACGTGGCATAGCCCAACACACCGCCGCCGAGGTTGCAGGTCCATATATTGAGATAATGCTTCGCAGGCCAGGCATCATCGCCACCTTTGGCAGTAAACTTCATGCTGTCACCCGTCGTGAATAAACTCACTGTGGTATTAGTACGGACAATGCCGCTGGTGGAATCGCCGTCAGGATCATACGCGGCAAGGCAAAACTGAATCTGGCTGTTGGCTGCCATCGGCCTGAAGGCTTCCGGTATTTTTGAAGTATCCGGATTGCTCATCATAAAATCTTCATTCAACACATC
The DNA here is from genome assembly GCA_019694975.1 of Chitinophagales bacterium. Taxonomy (NCBI): domain Bacteria; kingdom Pseudomonadati; phylum Bacteroidota; class Chitinophagia; order Chitinophagales; species Chitinophagales bacterium. Next base: position 123,672 of record JAIBAY010000004.1, on the reverse strand, counting down.
AATCTGTGACTGAACCTGCTTGTCTGATATATTCTGTGAGCTTGTTTTATAAATCACATGCACCACTACCGGTATCGTAACAACATCCCGTGTTCCGCCAGGATTATTTTTTATCCATTCGCGTGCTGCCAGGGCAGTTTCTTCCACATCCTGTTTAGTGCCCGGCTGCTGCATTTCGTATTGTTCCAGCACCTGTTGCGTAGCACACCGCACCACTTCCTGCGCCTCGGCAAAGGGCAGCATAACAAACTGAAGCACTATCATGAGGACCATTGAAATACGCATCAAGATCATGTCTGAAGAAATTAATCCCTGTTTGATTGTGTATTAACCACAGCTTAAAGTTACTGTAAGCGACTTAATCACCAAATCTCTTGCAGCCCGGCGCTCATAATGGACCTGGCAATGCTGCTCTTTCATGATACGCTGAGAACAGGATGGTATGAACGATATCGTAATGAAAAAAGTATCAATGTGCCCGGTCTCCACGCATTTGCACCACAGCCCACTGATTGCGAAAAAACTAACTTTGTCACTTCCTGCATGACCCTGAATAATATTTTTCTGCTTTGCATTGCATTGGTCTGTTTGCCGACGGCTGCGGCAAAGGCACAGAACAGGAAAACTGTGGTTGCTATACGCATCAGCGAAGCACCCAAGATTGACGGGCTGTTAAATGATGATTGCTGGAAATCCGGTGTGCCATACACTGATTTTGTGGAAGCCGTGCCTGCATTCGGAGCACCTGCAAAAAACCGTACGGAAGTAACGGTAGTGTATGACAACGATGCCATGTACGTTGCCGCAAAATGTTTTATGACACCCGATAGCATCTGGCTGCAACTTACCGAACGCGACGATATCTTTTCATCAACAGATGCCATCGCATTCGCATTTGATACCTATCATGACGGGCAGAATGCACTGGGCTTCGGTGTTACACCGCGAAATGTACAGGGTGATTTTAAGCTGATCCTCAACAGCGACGACGATTTTTCCTGGGATGCCGTGTGGGAAAGCAAGGTATATATCGCCCCTGATGGCTGGTATGCGGAAATGAAAATCCCTTATTCGGCTTTGCGCTTTCCAAAAGTAGCGGTGCAGGACTGGACCATAGACTTTTATCGCATCGTCCGCAGCACGCGATACGAATATCATTCCGCGGGCATTAATCCCGAAGAAAACGGAATCGTATCGCAGTTTCAACCTTTGACGGGCGTCTCGGATATCGAACCACCGTTGCGGCTGTCCCTCTCGCCCTATGCAACTGTATACGCCAATTTTTTCCGCGATAAGCTCAACAATATCTCCAGCAGTGATCTTGATTTTAAAGGCGGCATGGATCTGAAATGGGGCATCAATGAAAGCTTCACACTGGATGCCACACTGATACCGGATTTCGGGCAGGTGCAATCCGACAACATTATTTATAACCTTTCGGCGCTGGAAGTGCAGTACGATGAAAACCGATCCTTCTTTACGGAAGGAACAGAATTGTTTACGAAAGCGGAATTGTTCTACTCGCGGCGTATCGGTTTTGTCTCCGATTATTACAGCACACACAACGACACTACTGTAACAGTAGACAATCCGCCAATCAATACGCGCCTGTTGAATGCAACCAAGATTTCCGGGCGAAACCGGCATGGACTGGGAATCGGCGTATTTAATGCCATAACAGGAAATACTTATGCAACAGCTACCGGCAGCGACGGAGAAACAAAAGAGGTGTTATATGATCCGCTGACGAACTTTAATGTGCTGGTGCTTGATCAGGGCCTGAAGAATAATAGTTACCTGACTTTTACCAACACCAATGTGCTGCGGGATGCCAAAGGCAGAAATGCCAATGTAGCCAATGTGATGTCTTTCATCGCCGATAAAAAACAACACTATGCCGGCTTCGGTTACCTTGCCGTCAGTACACTGATGAACAAAAGCACTGACAACGATGATATCGATTTCAGCAATGGCTACCTGTATCGCCTTTCCTTCAAAAAAATCTCAGGCAACTTCACTTATGATCTTTCTCACCTTGCCATCAGCAAAAACTATGATCCCAATGACCTGGGTTACCTGACTATCAGGAATCAGAATACTGAAGAGGCGATTCTGCGGTACGACATCTATAAGCCATTTGGTAAATTTCTTGAATTGCACAGCGAAAACACACTGGCATACGGCTACCGCAACAGTGATGGAGCCTACACAGGTGCCACCTTTGACGGCAGCACCTTTATGCTTACCGGGAAATACCTTGGTTTCTTCGCTTATTACTTTGCCGCGCCCTTTGGCGAGCATGACTATTATGAGCCACGCGCTGAAGACCGTTATTATGCGATGCCTGCCATCTATGAGTTGGGCGCAGGTATCAGCACCGATTACCGCAAGCACATTGCGCTTGATATCGAAGGCGGCCCTGCCATCTGGAATGAACAAGGACGCATCAAGTACCGGTGGCAGGTAACGCCCCGCATCCGCATCGGCGACAAGGTGCTGCTTGTTCCGCAGAACGAAACACATTTGTATTACAATGATGTTGGATTTGTGGATACGGATGATACAGGCAATATCATTTTTGGACGGAGAGACATCAAGGAATATGATACCAACCTCAGCGGCAATTATATCTTTAACAGTAATATGTCGGTAGGATTAAAATTAAGGTACTACTCTCAGAAAGGAATATACGATCAGTATTATACGCTGGAGCAGGACGGCTCACTGGGAACAACAGGTTATGATGAAAGCAATGACTATAACTTCAATGCATGGAATATTGATCTGAATTTCACCTGGTGGTTCCTTCCCGGCAGTGAAATCAACCTGGTCTGGAAAAATTCCATCATTGGATTTGATGATCAGGCCACCTTAAACTTTATCAAAAACCTCGATCATACTTTTGATTTCCCGCGCAACAATAACATCTCCGTACGCATCAAATATTACCTCGACTACCAGGATGTGAAACGCGGTGTAAAATGAACAGCTTCATGCTTTCAGGCATTTGCTTTTATATAAAGCAGGACAAACGCTAAAACAACCGTCATGCAAAACATTCTCTACCAAAAAGATTATGAAGAAATCATTGCCCGCATCGGCCAACTGCGGCCGGATGCAAAGCGGCAATGGGGCAGGATGAATGTGAACCAGATGATCTGTCATGTCAGTGATCCGGTAAGGGGTGCATTAGGCCTGCGACAGTATAAAGACGCCGGAAATATTTTCTACCGCACCATCTTAAAGTGGTTGCTCTTTTATGTAATGCCTTTTCCGAAAAACTCGCCGACGGATATCGAATTCAATCAGCTGGAAGGCACGGGAACACCGGTGACCGGTTTCGGCCATGATCTGCAGCTTTTGCTTCAACTGCTGGAAAAGCTGCATGCAACACCTATGGACGGTTCCCTCACCCGGCATCCTTTGTTCGGGAAACTATCTGCCTGGGAATGGGGACGACTCACGGCCAATCACCTGGATCATCACTTACGGCAGTTTGGAGTTTAGCATTGCAGAGGCTATATCAAAACAGGCAATTAATGCGTTCATGCCGAATTTATTTCGGCATGACCATAGACATTTTGAAACAGATTGCACAAAAATCGAAGCCGGGCGGATACTATTCAGCCGCTGCCGGATGCAGTTTAAAATGTTGTTGGAATAAACTGTTTAGCCTTTATCTGCGGCATGCTTTCTTCTCGCCGTCACTATCTTATCGATCAGCAACAGGCCGAGCACTACATTCATCGACAGGAAGAATAATGTGAAAGACGGATTTTCCAGGAAGGACCAGTTCACCACCGGCAACGCCACCCTGGGAAGTTCAAACCCGGAAGCGCTGCCGCTCCAGTCCATTTTATAGATAGTATAAGCAAGCATTCCGCCAATGGTGCAAACAAAGAATGCTGCAATGATGTAAATAATCCTGTTATCCACCCTCGTTTTTAAAGCTACGGGATGCGGGCCGGCCAACACCTGTTCCATCACCCGGTTTCGAAAACCCATTGATGGCTCATCCAATTCAACAGCCTTAAGTTGTTGCTGTAAAATCAACAACTCATCATACCTGCTTTTAACCGCAGGATCTGACTGCAGCAATCGTTCCATGATGGCGCGTTCTTCAGGAGAAGAAAGGCCGTCTATGTAATCCCAGATACGATCTTCCATGTTCATCATCTTACCAGGTCTTTAACTTCATGTTTTAAAATCAATTCCAGCTTATCGCGCAGCCGTTGCCGGGCGCGGTGTAATTTTACTTTCACGGTGTTTGCTTCATATCCGGTGGCCGCCGCAATTTCCTCCAGCGATTGTTCCCCCCTGTAAAACAAAGTTAGTATAACGGCATCATCCGGCAATAACAGCCCGATCGCTTTTTCCAGGTATTCCGCCCTCGACTTTTCTTCCACCAGGCTGGCTTTCATATCCGACGCCGTATCTTCCACTTGTACATAAGTTGCTTCATCGTCAATCGATTGAACATCCAGTCTTTTTTTCCGCAGGAAAGTCATTGAAGTGTGGTACACAATACCATACAACCACGTCGTAAATTTTGACGTGCGCTGAAATGCTGCCATTGAACGGTACGCTTTCACAAAACAATCCTGCGCAATTTCTTCCGCATCCTCACGGCTTTTGGTAAAACGAAGCGCCAGCGAAAAAACATAGCGCTGATGACGGTTCACCAATTCCGCAAATGCCGATGCTGTCCCCGCCAGCACCTGGTCGATAAGTTCTAAGTCGGTTTGGTTATCTCTCATGAACTAAACGATTAGACAACACCATTCGCAGACAGGTTACACCCTGCTGCTGAAAGATAAGGATTTGACACCGTACAGGTTGATATGCTGCCATAAACCTTCCTTATCAATCATAGATTTCGCCGGCACCATAGACAGATCGGCGATGGAATGTTGCATTTCTGCGGCAGGTGCGCATTTTTTTTGAAAAAGGCTGTAACCTGCCGGTAAAAACGGTTGTCATATGCTGCATAACAAAAGCAAACAACTTTTTTAACCTCAAATCTCTTTAATTATGGATCCGGTAATGATTCCCATTTTAGTTCCGCTTGGTGTTTTCGCCATGGTTTTTGGCCTTCGCTATTTCGAAAACAAAGAACGTATGTCGATGATTGAAAAAGGCATGGATCCGGGCCTGCGCCGCAGAAGACCCAACAGTCCGCTGACTTCATTGAAGTGGGGCCTGGTACTGCTGGGTGTCGGCCTTGGCTTAGTGATCGCCTACTGGCTGACCACCTTCGTGTTGCATACCATGCAGGGTGAAGCGGTTCCCATTTACTTTGGATCCATCGGCATCTTTGGCGGCCTGGGCTTGATTGTGAGTTACTTTTTTGAGAAGAAGGCACCGCAGGATCAGTAAAAGCCCTGCTTTGTAAAAGCCTTTCTTTGCAAAAGTACTGTTGAAAAAAAGGGTTTGGGTCAGTAGGCCCAAACCCTTTTGCATTATAGCCAACGTTTTTCCTGCAGCATGGCTCTTTGCTGACGGCTATTGCTTCTTCATTCAAAAATGATCGGACTGCGCCCGTTCAATCAGTCCCACACTCCATGCTTCCGCCTTTTCAGAGAATAAAAGTTTGGAGCGTGTCCATGTGGACTTGAAGAAATCGGAAAACCGGTAATGATCGAGAAAGTGCTCATCCTCCCAGGTGCTGTACGTGAAGAATATATGCGGAAAATGCAGGTCCTGTAACAACTCCACATGGTGGCAGCCATCAAATGAGGCGATGGTTTGTTTCACCTCTTTAAATATCTCAAGAAAATCTTCAATCTTATCGGGTTGCAGCGTCAGTTTGACTAATCGGGTAATCATGTTTTCATTATTTAGAAAGCGATGACACGAAATTAGCCACATCAGGCCAATAAATTTTATTTGCTCTGTTAAATTTCCTTGCGTGGAAATCACTTCGAATATTCGGTATCTTTGAGCGATTGTCTGACGCTGCCCGACAGTGAATAAATTGCATTCTTTTTACAGCAAGAGGCGATAACATCAGGGAGCGGCAGCAGCAATGCAAGCGCAGCAGCAGTAATTATTTTTACAACCAATAACATTTCACATGGCTTTAGAAATCACCGGAAAATTAGTTCAGGTAATGCCGGAACAAACCGGGCAGGGTCAGAACGGTCCCTGGACAAAACAGAATTTTGTAATAGAAACACAGGATCAGTTTCCCAAAAAAGTGTGTATCGTCTGCTGGAATGACAAAGCGGAAATCCTGAAGCAATTAAAACCCGGCGATGAACTGAAGGTGGCCATCAATATTGAATCACGGGAGTACAACGGCAAATGGTATAATGATGTAAAAGCCTGGAAAGTGGAACCTGTTAGCGGTGGCCGGAATAATGGTGCGGCCGATTATCCGCCTGACCGTGAGGTAAACGACTATACCCAAGCACCTCCTGCTGATATGAAGGACGACCTGCCATTCTAAAAGGCAAGGCAATAGCAAAGGCAATAATGCAGCGAATTTACTTGACGGCCGCTACAACGTCTTTCATTTATCCTGCCATCATCGCTGATTGCTGAAGCACTTTTTCGTAATAAGCTTCATACAGCGGCAGAATCTTTTTAATATCATATTGCCTGGCATGTTCCAGGGCTTGCAGCTTGAACTGATGGTGCATTGCCTCATCAGAAAGGATGGCCACGGCATGACCGGCCATGGCTTCAATGTCGCCGACATCGCTCATAAAACCGGTAACACCCTGCACCATAATCTCAGGTATACCACCGCTGTTGGTGGATATCACCGGCACCTGACAGGCCATGGCTTCCAGGGCTGCCAAGCCAAAGCTCTCGGTTTCCGAAGGCATTAAAAACAAATCACTCACCGCCAGCAATTCCTCCACCGGATCCTGCTTGCCGAGGAAGCGTACATCTTCCGCGATTTGCAGATCGCGGCAAAGAATCTCCAGGTTCTGTCGCTCGGGCCCATCACCTACCAGCAACAATTTACAGGGAATCTTCTCCCGCACTTTTTCAAATATCATCACCACATCTTGTGTCCGCTTTACTTTCCTGAAGTTGGACGTATGAATGAGAATCTTTTCTTCATTGGGTGCAATGGCCTTTTTAAAATGCTCCTTCTTTGCTTTGCGGAAACGGGTGAGGTCAACAAAGTTGGGTATCACTTCAATGTTTGTGCTGATCTGAAAATTCTGGTAGGTTTGGTTTTTCAGGTCGGCGGAAACGGCGGTGACACCATCGGACTGATTGATGGAAAACGTAACGACAGGCGCATACGTCGGATCCTTTCCTACCAGCGTAATATCTGTTCCGTGCAGAGTGGTGATGTATGGAAGGTCAATACCCTTCGTCTTTAAGATCTGTTTCGCCATATACGCAGTGGCGGCATGCGGAATCGCATAGTGCACGTGCAGGAGGTCGAGCTGTTCAAATTTCGCAACATCCACAATCTTGCTCGAAAGCGCCGTTTCATACGGTGCACGTTCAAACAATGGATAATCGGCAAAGCTCACTTCATGGTAAAAAACATTTTCTACAAAAGAATCCAGCCGGGCCGGAGAGCGATAGGTGATGAAATGTATTTTATGGCCTTTTTGTGCCAGTGCTTTGCCCAGTTCTGTGGCCACTACACCGCTTCCGCCATAGGTTGGGTAACAGACGATTCCGATTTTCATTGCTTTATAAACCGAGGTTAAGAAATGAGTTGTTGAATGAGTACCAGCTGATGACGAATGAAACTGAATCCTTATTGCACCCTTCAGACCAGATGGCAAGTAACATAGCAAGTTAGCAAAAAGTTTCCCCCGTCTTTATTTGCAGCATACTGAGGGCATACAACATTTCTGCTGCATGATTTCTTATTGCAATAGCCGGAACATTATTTGCCCTGCTGCCAATACAACTTTGCGGGCCACACTTTTTTCATTTTGGCAATAAGATAAGCCCCGTAAACAGCAAACGGCCTGATTTGTATTTGCTATTGTTACAACCAACTTAACGGGTATTTGCATGGCTTGATGCACGCAAGCATCATGGCCACTTATACGCTGCGCCCAGATTATAGGAAGGCGCTTCAGCAACCAGGTTTCCATAAGCTCCGCCCAGTATACTACCATTGATACTCCAGTGTTTTCCAAGTGACTGGTTCACTTTTATACCAATCGCAAAAAACTCCTGGTTATTTACATACAATCCGGTCTTTAAATAATCTGCACGTTGTGTGGAATCATTCAAAAATGATTTATCAAGATCCAACAGTAATATCAGATAAGTTTTCTGTTTGAAGAAACCATAGCCGGCTTCTGCTGTTGCGTTGAACGATTCACTGTGATGATTAGAGCGCAAAGTTATGCCGGCTGAAACAGAGGCATACCATGCTTTACCGCTGGTTCCTGCCAGCAGTGACGGCTGGTAACTCCAGCAATCATAGCCTGTTTGAAGTCCGGTCAGTGTATCTGCAGAGCGTGTGTTCGCATCCGTTCTGAACTGTGCCGCCATTTTCCATTCCGTATCTACCAGTTTATATTTGAGGGCTGCACTGATGTTGCCGGGTCCGGCCAGGTTTCCGGAAGGAAATGGAACATCCACTATGTCTGAATCCACTGAAAATGTTTCGGATCCCGTAGCCACAAATTTTAAAGAAGTAGTTGCGAGAAAGGTCAGCTTACCCGTTAGTCCATATTCAAAATATCCCTGAATCGTTTTGTCTGTTACTTTTCGGTAGAGCTGATAGGAGTCACCATTGTTGTTATACAACTGCTGAGTGGCGATACTACTGAACGAAAGTTGCGCATATCCGGCGCTTTTATTTTGAGTCCAAGGCCCTCCTGCTGTTGCTTCGGCAGCAATTAATAATAGCAGCGTGATACATTGAATGATCCTGAAAGTCATGCGCCAAAATACTCAGCAATCAGGAAACGGTGGTACCAATCTTTTCACCTTTCAGTAAACGGAGCAGGTTGCCGGTAACATTAATATCAAATACGATGATAGGCAGGTTGTTTTCACGGCACAAGGTAAAGGCAGTCATATCCATCACATTCAGCTTCCTTTCATACACTTCGTGGAAGGTAAGCGAATCGTATTTGGTAGCGGTATGGTCTTTCTCGGGATCTGCAGTATAAATGCCGTCAACGCGTGTTCCTTTCAGCAGCACCTCCGCGCCGGTTTCAATGGCACGGAGCGATGCCGCGGTATCGGTAGTGAAAAACGGATTACCGGTACCGGCGCCAAAAATCACCACTCTTCCCTTTTCAAGATGGCGTATGGCTCGCCTTCGGATATAAGGCTCGCAGATCTGCTCCATCTTGATAGCCGACATCAGCCGTGTTTTGATACCATATTTTTCCAATACACTTTGCAGGGCCATGCCATTCATCACCGTAGCAAGCATGCCCATATAATCGCCCTGTGCCCGTTCAATACCTGCTTCTTCAGCATCCATGCCCCGGTAAATATTGCCTCCACCGATGACAATAGCCACCTGGATGCCGGCATCCACCGCTGATTTTATTTCCCTTGCATACAGGTTCGTCATCTCAGGATCAATGCCAAAGTCCTGTTTGCCCATCAGCGATTCGCCGGAGAGCTTGAGCATGATGCGTTTGAATCTGACCATAGGTAAAGGGTAGCTTAAAAGGGTAATATATCATGGCATCAAAGAATGCCTTTCAATGCAGTCTATTTGTTCATTATGCCCACGGTCACCGATGAATAAAAACCGGCAATGGCGATGCCTTTGTAAATTGAACGATGCAAACATAAAAAAACAGGACGGCTAAGAAGCCAAAACGGCTTCTTTTTTTTATGCAAATGATTGCTGCAGGCAACAAGCTGAAGTTACGAAAAAAAAAGGGTGTCAATTCAATTATGCCTGCTCTTCAAACAATTGTGCAACCGGCAATCAAGAAAATAAGCGTGCAACAAATAATACAACGTACCATTCCGGAGTAAATCATGCCGGCCCGTTTCATTTATTGTTATGAATCATCTGTTTCCAAAGGCATAACATCCACCGCACACCTTTTATCTTTCTCTGCAAGGCTGTCATGATTCCTGCAGCTTGCTCGTCACCGCAGCCTACCAGGTTCTCCGGAGCGCTTCATCCATTCTTCCTTCATTCCACTCCATGCGCCATTTGCCGGCTCCGCCAGCAGCTTCTTCGTTTCGGGTTGTTTAGAGCCTTGCTCTTTCCCCTTACACCAACAACCACGAATCATGAGTAGCTACGCTCATGCGGTCATTCCGTGGCATTGCGTTTCATTTTCGTCCTCATTCCCTTCAGCACTCAGTCCATACGGCTGCAGCGTGTGCCAGCCGAGGCATTACTGAACAACAAGTTTTTTTGCATTACAACCATTGACGGATTTAAAAACCAAGAAATATATTCCTGGCAGCAAATGCGAAATGTCAATGCTTGATTTCCCTTCAGATAAGTACCTGTCAATGACAAATGCTTCCCCCAGAAAATTCATGATAGTCAAGGTACCAAAACTATTAACTTCAACCAGTATTGAATGTGAGGCCGGATTAGGAAAGACTGAAAGCTGAAACTCATCCACCTTGCTTTCTTCGATGCTGACCTGTGAATCATTTATTTTGGCAATGAATGCATCTGAACACTCTTCCATAAAAGACACTTCAATAGCGCCGAAGTAAGCCAGGTCATAAAAATCTCCTGTCACATAAATATTGTTAAATTCATCAACCCCCAGATCAAACGCGTAGTCGCTCAGCCAACTGCCAGCTGTCAAAGTCCAAATAGTATTCCCATCAGTATCCAGCTTCCCTATTAAAATGTCTTCATTGCCAAAGGTTATTAGTGTATCAGAACCGATATTCAGTGTATCTCCAAATACTCCACAAAAGGCAATGTTATTGTCAACGGTTGATTCAAGACTATATATATTATCATTATACCCGGATTGAATTTGCTTCGCCCATTCGCAGGTACCATTCAAATTATATTCAGCTATAAAAGCGCCCTGCTGGTCTCCAAAGGATAGTTCGATGCTATCAAAATGGGCAGTGTACGCTGCACATCCCCCAATAAAAAGTTGATCATTCAGTATCATTAATGCCCTGACTTCATTATTCCAGCTTCCGTCAATAACATCGGCCCATTCTAAATTTCCCTGACTATTGAATTTTACCAGGAGAATGGCCTGGTTGTCCGATTCCAGCACGATACTATCCAGGACAATATCATTTATGAAATATCCGACAGCATAAATATTGCCGGCCTGATCGGCACAAACTCCCCTGAGAAAATCGTCAAAAAAGCCACCGGAAGCATGCGTCCACTTTATGTTTCCAAATGAATCCACCAGCATCAGAAAAAAATCAGTTCCTCCATTGCTGTAATATGTTGCATAGGGTGTTGAAAATTTATTCCAGTAAAATCCGGTAATTGCTACACTACCCGAATCGCTGAAACAGAAATCAACAGGGATAATGGACGTACTATCCCCACCAAATTGCTTTACCCAAACTACATTTCCATCCAGTGTGAACTTCGCAAAGAAGAAACCTTCTCCCGGGACATCAGTCATAGGTATCGTATCAATTATTCCTGATTCATTGATACTACCGGTGAGATAAATGAAGCCGTCTCTGTATTTTATTTCAGTTCCGTAATCGCCAGACTGACTACCCGCTTTCTTTGCCCATAGCAGATCCCCGGAAGCGTTGTGCTTAACAATGAACAGGTCGTCATACAGTAGTCCGTCGTTCAGGAGACTTGTTGTATTAAACTTAATAATGTTTTGATATCCTCCTATGGTGTAGATATTGCCAAAGTTATCGACAGTAATACCATCACCCCTCGCACATTCTGTACTGGTGCCTGTTCTGACCCATTCCCATTGCTGTCCGAAAGAAGCTGAAATGGCAGTTATAACGATAGCAAAAGCAATTTGACATTTAAGCAACATTATATAAAGAAACGAAACAAACCCGCACATTCCCTTAATACCAAGGCTGTGTGATTTTGTCCCATATTTTGGGGATGGTCATCACCTGATCACGCACTTATTTTTGCCGTCCATTAAGTACAGCACCTACAAGAGGAAACAACACACGTAAAAACTCATTCCACATACAACACATACATTTTCAAAAAAAACAGAATATGAAAACCATGCGTACCATGAAACAATTTGCCATCCTAATTTTAATTAATTTGAGCACTGCTCCATTGTTTGGGCAAACACCACAACTGGTGAAGGATATTTTGCCCGGGACAGGCAGTTCGCTTCCTACTTTCCTTGCAGAGATCAATGATACAGCACTTATTGCGGCTGAAGATGCGAATGGAAACGAATTGTGGAGAACAGATGGAACAAGCGCAGGCACTTTTCTGATAAAAGATATTAATCCCGGTTCCGGCAGTTCATTCCCCTCTTATATCGGAACACTGAACGGAATCGTTTTTTTCAAAGCCACAGATCCTGTCAATGGAACTGAATTGTGGAAAACAGACGGAACAGCAGCAGGAACAGTGCTTGTAAAAGATATCTATATCGGCCCGACCGGATCAGATCCTGCCTTGATTGCAGTCCTTAATGGTGTGTTACTTTTTAAAGCGAAGGATGCACTTCATCAAACTGAAATCTGGAGAACCAATGGCACCACTGAGGGCACTTTTTTGCTAAAGGATATTTACAACGTATTTTTTGGCAACGGCAGTTCCAATCCATATCCAATTGCGATAGTGAATGGTGTTGCACTTTTCGGCGCAACAACATTCAGTAACGGAACAGAATTATGGAAAACAGACGGAACAGCATCCGGCACCGTTTTAGTCAAAGATATTTTTTCAGGATCGTACAGCTCATCTCCAACCTTGTTAAAAGACTATAACGGATTGATAATTTTCCGTGCGCAAGATGGAAACAATGGAACAGAATTATGGAAAACAGACGGAACAACAACCGGCACAGTCTTAATTAAGGATATAAATCCCGGATCACTCGACTCATCACCAGAATTATTAACAGAATTAAACGGTGTACTTTACCTAAGGGCAACAAATACAGCGGTTGGAACTGAATTATGGAAAACGGATGCTACTGAAGCAGGCACCGTTTTGGTGAAGGACATCCGGCAGGGAAAAGACAGCGGCAATCCTTACTATATCGGAGTCTTTAATCAAACCCTGCTTTTTGATGCTTATGAACCTGCGCACGGAAGAGAACTGTGGTATACAGATGGCATCATCACTAGCGTTGCAGACCTGGAACCGGGTGTCGGCTCATCCTATCCTGCTTCCATGGGAAATGTGAACGGTTCACTGATTTTTAGTGCCAGCACTACGTTCAATGGAGGAGAGCCTTGGGTGATTAGTCAGGCAAATAATATGATCGATTGGTTAAAGGATATTAACGCGGGCGGAGCGAGCTCTTATCCTTACTTTATCATGGATGGAAAAGAAAAAATGTTTTTTTCAGCTACGAATTCTATCTACGATTATGCATTATGGAAGACGGATGGCACAACGGCAGGCACCGCCGTAGTAAAATCTTTTGACCTCGGGCCGGGTGGTTTGGAAATTCAATTTATTACTGATTTGAATGGTGTATTATTGTTTGCCGCTGCTGATCCTGTCAACGGATATGAACTATGGAAAATTCTACCTCCCCAATTAATAAACTCCAGTTCAGGCGTCAATGGTATCATTTATCCGGATGGCGCCATCCTTGTGGAAAATGGTGACACACAGCTCTTTACCATTACCCCTGATCCCGGCTTTTGTATCAGTGAGGTTTTCGTGGATGGCGTTTCTCAAGGTAAGATCAGCAGTTTTACATTTAACAATGTAACAGAAGGGCATACCATTTCAGCAACGTACGCTCCATCAATAACTGTTTATTCAGATGAAGACAATGACCTCTTCGGCAATCCATTAACAGGATTCACTGCCTGTGCCATCGATCAGGGATTTGTAATGGATAACACCGATTGTAATGATACTAATGCAGCCATTCATCCCGGCGCACCTGAACAATGCAATGCAATAGATGATAATTGCAATGGAATTACGGATGAAAATACCCTCACCGCAGTTATTTCACCGACTGGTACCGTGGAGGTCTGCAAGGGAACCGATGTAACTTTTACAGCAAGCACCGGTACCGGTTTTTCCTATCAATGGAAGAAGAATGGTGCCATGATAAACAATGCAACTGCATCCACTTACGTGACTGCCGCAAAAGGCGATTATACCGTTGTGATCACTGGCGCCTTTAGTTGTAGTGCCACTTCACCGGCAACTACGCTCAAAACATTGAGCAAGCCCGATGCCATCATCACGCCGCAGGGCAGTCTTGATATCTGTGCAACAGGTTCGGTAGTGCTACAGGCTAATTCAGGAAGTAATCAATCTTATCAGTGGAAGAAAAACGGCAGTAAGATCAACGGTGCAACGAACCAGCAATTTACTGCCACCGTTGCCGCAGGTTACAAGGTGATTGTAACCAAAGCCAATGGGTGTGAAAAGACATCGCCGGAGATTGTAGTCACGAAATCCTGCAAATTGTCGGGAGAAACGGGCGACAACAATGCGGTCAGCGTCTATCCCAATCCTTCAGGCGGAAAATTTGTCGTAAGGTTTATGAACGAAGAAAATCAGACAGTAACCATTGAAGTGATGAATGCACTGGGGCAAGTGATGATGATTGAAAACATCGTTGCTGCAAATGGAGAATTTCTGAAACAAATCGCTTTCGATAAGGAGGCAACCGATGGACTATATTTTGTACGGGTTACCACGCGACAGGGAATTTACACATCACGGATCATTTTGCAGCAATAGGAAGGCGCAACGGTTTGGATTAACCAATGAAGGATTTGAACGCCCACTCATTAACCTTCGTGCATGATTGTCCGCAAAAGAGCATGGGTATGACAACTGATTATGCAGGTGGAAGGAGTTAACCTGAGGTTGATCTGATTATTCCCTGATTAAATCAATAGGTATGGTACCAGAAGCAGATGTGGTGACACCCAAAACGGTATAACCCCAATTACCATTCATCCTGAAGACCGGTTTAGCGGAGGCCAGGCCATCAATCGTATAATTGCCGGACGCATTGTGACTAACCCCGCCATATGAAAAACCTGATACCCAGGAGCCGGTTGTATCATTGATTGGTGTGCATTGTATTTCCCATTCAATTCCAATTACAGCGTCTTTAACTTTAATGGTAAACATTTTGGAGAGATCATCAATGTGGCCTGAGAAAACAGCATCCTGATAAGTTCCATTTGCACGGAAGCCCTTACAGTATAGTTTCCGATATTCCTCCACCCGGTTATCATAATCCATATAGCTTTTTTCCATCTCCTTTGCTTCTGATTGATCTGAATTTTTCTTCCATTCATCCTTGGTAAGATTCATCGCCTGCATTGCTTCATTCCTGTCTTGCCGTGCCTTTTCAGTACAAACCTGTTCATTACCACATTGATGAAGCGCTCTTTGATAATAAATATCAACAGAATCGAATGCTGCTTTCATGATTCTATCCATTTTGTCTATCTGTTCTTTCTTTTTAGTGATGATAATTGCAATTTCATTTAAAAGGCTATTGTAAGCTTCTTGTTCAGCTTTGATAAACCGCGGATCATTGCAATGGAGGTTTTTCGGACGATTGTTTGCTACCGTTGATATTGCCTCCTGCATGGATGTGCCGGTAACAGCACTATCTGCCTGACGATAACTACTTTCTTCACAAGAGAAAAAAAAGTAAAAAGGCAGCAAAATACAATTGGTTTCATAGCAAAAAATTTAATAGGTTTCACTAATGTAAGTGGAAGAAAATTGTCAATACAGAATTTGGGAAAACAATTACCGCGTTAGTGCAGTGATAATATTTGATGAACGATTACCACTTTGCAGTATTTAGTCTCTACTGCTTGCATGGGAGAAAACAGAAGGAGAGGATAAAACGAGCGGAAATGCAGAAAACTGTTTTATATCACTTCAGGATTAGATGTTGAAGCTACCGCTTATGGGTACACCTGGAGGTTATGTTTATTAAATATCTGAATTATTTTTCAGGCATTGTTTATGTCATAGAAAAAATAACGCATGCTGCTTTTTTATTGTATTTGTATGCAAGCCTTGATAATTCGTTTTTTCAATCCCATAAAAAGATACCGGAGCAAGACCTTCAGCAGTATTAAACCCAACCCCCTTCCGGCTGTTGCAAAGCCTTTGTCAATTGAACCATGAAACATAAAAAAGGAGAGAATCAAATTCTCTCCTTTCACTTTTTAGTTCGAAAGCGACACCCGCTTAAAGGCTGTTACCCGCAATTCCTTATCGATTCCCCTCAGCACGTCGGTTACCGTTTTCTTGTTATCCTTCACGAATTCCTGGCTGAGCAGGGTATTTTCTTTGAAATATTTCTGTAAGGCACCGGCAGCAATTTTATCAATCATTGCATCCGGTTTGCCGTCTGCTTTCGCCTTCTCCCTGGCGATATCCAGCTCACGGTCTACCACACTTTGCGGCACCGTGGTCTGATCTACTGAAACAGGATTCATGGCAGCTACCTGCATGGCTAAGTCTTTGCCTATGGCAGTAACGGCGTCGGAAGGCGGCTGATTGAAAGCCACCAATACACCTAATTTGTAATTGGAATGGATGTAAGGCACCACGCAGGCACCTTCGAGGCGTTCCACACGGCGTATTTCAATCTTCTCGCCGATTTTGCCCACCATTTCAATGACCTTTTCGCCGATGGTAACTCCTTCATAAGGAAGTGATGCTATTTGTTCCGCGGTTTCAATGCCATTATCCAGTGCCAGCTTTGCCGCTGCATTGGCGAAAGCCATGAATTCATCATTCTTCGCCACAAAATCAGTCTCACAGCTCAGGTTAAGCACCACACCTTGTGTCATCGTGCTGTTGGCAATGGCGATTACTACGCCTTCTTTTGCCTCCCGGTCTGACCGGAGTGCAGAAACTTTTTGTCCTTTCTTACGGAGGTAGTCAATTGCCTTTTCAAAATCACCGCCTGATTCTACCAGTGCTTTCTTGCAATCCATCAGCCCCGCACCGGTTTGCTGACGAAGCTTATTTACGTCTGCTGCTTTTATTTCCACCATTGGTTTTGAGTTAAATTGTTGATTAATTAAAATGTCCGTCAACACGAAGCCGCTCCACAGCATGCCGAAATCAATATCGATTGCCTGTTAAGCGCAACAATACCTGTTACTTCGCCCGCTGCTGCCGCTGTGCCGGCCGTGCCGGACCACGGCGCCGGTTTTGTCCGCCTGCCGGTGTTTTGCCGCTACCGCCGCCTGCAGTTCTGCCACCTCTCTTCGCACCGCCGCGTTTTTCGCGTTCTTCCTCATCTTCACCCATGTTAAACTCGCGACGCAGTTCAGCACTTTCATCATCATCCTGTGCGGCATCCAGTGCTTCTTTATCTTTCTGCCGTTCTTCCAACCCTTCCATCAGAGCTTCCGTCAGGTAATTGGTGATAATGGCAATAGATTTAGTGGCATCGTCATTGGCCGGAATGGCAAAGTCAACCTGCGTAGGATCGCTATTGGTGTCCACCATACCGATCGTCTGTATATTGAGCTTCTTCGCTTCTGCCAGCGAAATATGTTCATGCATGATATCAACCAGGTAGATGGCAGCCGGCAACCGGTTGAGGCCGGCTATACCACCGAGCACTTTTTCCAGCTTGGCCTTATCACGCATAAGGCGCAGCCGTTCTTTCTTCGTGATGTTCTCCAGCGTTCCGTCAGTCAGCATCTTTTCAATGCCCTGCATTTTTTTAATTGATTTGCGGATAGTGGAAAAATTGGTGAGCATACCGCCCAGCCAGCGCTCCGTTACATACGGCATTCCGGCGCGTTGCGCTGCTTCCGCCACAATCTCTTTTGCCTGCTTCTTAGTAGCCACGAAGAGGATTTTTTTACCGCTTCTTGCGATCTGCCGCATGGCAGCCGCCGTTTCTTCCAGCGCTTCCAGCGTTTTATTCAGGTCGATGATGTGGATCCCTTTGCGCTCCATAAAAATATAGGGCATCATTTTAGGATTCCATTTTTTCTTCAGGTGACCAAAATGTACACCTGCTTCAAGCAATTGTTTATATTGAATTTGTTCCATGATGCGGATTCGGAATTTAGTACGGTGATGAGATTAACGTTTGCTGAACTGGAAGCGTTTGCGCGCCTTCTTGCGTCCCGGCTTTTTGCGCTCCACGGCCCTTGGGTCGCGGGTGAGCAGTTTCAATGGTTTTAATGTGGCCTTGTATTCGGGGTTGATCTTCACCAGTGAACGGGAGATACCAAGCCGGATGGCTTCAGCCTGTCCTTTCACACCACCGCCTGATACATTAATGATCACATCGAACTTGCCGCCGAGATCCAGGAGTTTGAAAGGCTGTTCAACAACCTGCTGAAATATGCGCTGCGGGAAGTAGTCGGTATAATCTTTACCGTTCACCACAATTTTTGAATCACCGGTAGCGGGCATGATATACACGCGTGCCGAGGCTTCTTTTCTTCTGCCTATGGAGTTAGTTTTTTCCACCTTGTTTTAAGGATTAATGATGCGTGAGGAAGTGAATTATTTTATGGGTTGTGGTTTCTGCGCAACGTGATCATGTTTTTCACCTGCAAACACATGCAGCTTGCTAAACATGGCACGGCCGAGACGCGTCTTCGGCAACATGCCGCGAACCGCTTCTTCCAGCAGGTAGGTCGGCTTTTTCACCAGCAGTTTTTCAGGGGTGGTTTCCCTTTTACCCCCGGGATAACCGGTATAGGTAACAAGCACCTTATCAGTCATCTTCTTGCCGGTAAGGCGGATCTTTTCCGCATTGATTACCACTACATGATCGCCGCAATCAATGTGCGTAGTGAAATACGGTTTGTGCTTTCCGATTAATAAGGAAGCAATCTTGGTTGACAAACGGCCGAGTGTTTGTCCGTTGGCATCAATAAGAATCCAATCATGCTTCACCGTCTGATCGTTGGCATGTTTTGTACGGTAACTTAAGGTATTCACGTGGTCAGGATTTATTGCTGGTTAAAAATTGGGATCGCAAAGGTAGAGGGATAAGCCAAAGAAACAAGGAAAAGGGTAGAAAAATTCAGCCTGATACACATAATTAGTTGATAATGAGCAGCACTTTCGCTTATTTTCTGCAACAGGCCGGCATAATTATCCTTCCGGGAAGATTGAGTTTCGGATCTGAGGGGCCGACTGTTCAGCGGTTACAATCTGCCGCCATAAACACAGGCATCATCATCATTCACTGCTCTTTCAACTATCTTGCACCCATGAAAAAATACGATTTTCTCATTATCGGCTCCGGTATTGCCGGGCTTACCTATGCCCTGAAAGTGGCTAAGTTCGGAACCGTCTGCATCATCACTAAAGCTTCGGAAGATGAATCGAACACAAAGTATGCACAAGGTGGTGTAGCCGCTGTTTGGGACTTTGAAGAAGACTCTTATAAAAAACACATTGCCGATACCCTTGATGCAGGGGCAGGATTGTGTGACAAGAAGATTGTGGAGATTGTGGTGAAAGAAGGACCGCAGCGTGTAAAAGAAGTAATTGAATGGGGCGCCCGATTCGACAAGAATGCCGAAGGCGAATACGATTTGGGCAGAGAAGGTGGCCACAGCCGGCACCGTGTTTTGCATCACAAGGATAACACCGGCCTTGAAATAGAACGCACCCTGCTTAAACAGATACAACGGCACCCGAACATCACCCTGTTCACGCACTACTTTGCCATTGACCTTATCACACAACATCACCTCGGCATTGAGGTAACGCGCAGAACAAAAAACATTGAATGTTATGGTGTTTATGCCCTCAATACCAAAACAAAAAAAACGGATACGCTGCTTTCACGCATCACACTCCTTGCCACCGGCGGCGCGGGACATGTTTACCGCAACACCACCAATCCCATCATCGCCACCGGCGATGGCATTGCCATGTTATACCGCGCCAAAGGAAAGGTGCAGGATATGGAATTCTATCAGTTTCATCCAACAGCCCTTTACCATCCCGGGGAGTATCCGAGCTATCTTATTACAGAAGCCATCCGCGGGTTTGGCGCCATCCTGCGAACGCTGGACGGTAAAGAGTTTATGCAGAAATATGACCGGCGCAAATCACTTGCTCCGCGCGACATTGTAGCACGTGCCATTGACAATGAAATGAAAAAACGCGGCGATGATTGTGTGCTGCTCGATTGCCGGCATCTTGATAAGAAAAAATTCATCGAGCATTTCCCGAATATCTATGAGAAATGTCTTTCCATCGGTATTGATATCATGAAAGACATGATTCCCGTGGTGCCTGCAGCACATTATTTATGCGGCGGCATAAAAACAGATGAATGGGGAAGAAGCTCTGTCAGGAATCTGTATGCCTGCGGCGAATGCGCGTGCACCGGCTTGCATGGCGCCAACCGTTTGGCCTCCAACTCGCTGCTGGAAGCCATGGTGTTTTCTCACCGTGCCTACCTGGATGCAGTGAAAAAATTTGCGAAAATTTCCTACCGTGAAAAAATTCCGCGGTGGAATGCCGAAGGCACGTATAACCCGGAGGAAATGGTATTGATCACCTTTACCCGGCAGGAAGTGCAGGACATCATGAGCAACTATGTCGGTATCGTACGATCCAACTTACGATTGAAGCGCGCCCTGGAAAGGCTGGAATTGATTTACCATGAAACGGAAACGCTGTATCAGCGCACCGTTGTGTCACCGGAACTTTGCGAGTTGCGGAACCTCATCAATATCGGCTACCTGATTATCCGTTCGTCCATCGCACGCAAAGAAAGCCGTGGACTGAATTATAATACCGACTACCCGAAAAAGCTGAAGGTGGCGAAGAACACGGTCTTGTAATCATCGCTGCATCAATGGCTGGGGTTCATCATATTCCTCATAACCTTGCCCTTCATCAAACGGCTTTTTACCTGATAAGAAAAAATTGCCTGCAGCGTTTGGGAAGCCGGGCCTGTCCTCTGTGTGCTCCGGTTGCATACAAATAACAGATCAATGCGTTATCAGCAAAGTGCCATTGTTGATGGCTGGCAAATCACTCTTCGTTTTGCGAATGCGAATTGGTCATTGAAAAATCCGGGTCTAATGATGCTCTATGAAAAAGCTTTTCTTCATAATGCCCTTGCTACTGCTGCTTTCTTCCTGCAAAAAGGATCAGGTAATCATCACCGATTCCAATGAACTGCAGCAACAGCCCGCCTGGAAAACGGAAAAGTTCAAAGCGGATTATACCATGCAGTTTCCCGGCTATTATGATGGCGGTTATATGCAGGGATTTGAAGGCGGTACATTTGACAAGATAAGAGATGATACCCGTGTTCATTTCACCTATTCGTATTCGAATGGCCTGCAGTATTTTGATTTTGGCGACACCCTTGCTGATAAAAACACCGATTCCATTGCTGTGGGTGACCTGCTCCTCATTCTTCCCTACCGCATCAGCCTCACCGAAAACGGCGACACGGCCGGTATCTTATTTTACAATGATGTATGGTCTGTCAGTACTGCTGTGCTGTATTGGAAAGACGGCGGAGTTTATAAAAATGCGCTGCGCATCGGGTATGCCAATGACATGAAGGAGGAAATGCTGACCATCCTGAAAACTATCCGGCACAACTGATACCGGTAGACATCTCCTTTATCACCTTGCTACACTGATTACGAATCTTGCACATCAGTAGCTGTGCCTGACTGAACAATATCCGTTGCACCAGTGACTATAATAATAGGCAAACATTAATTGATGTAGCAGCTCAAACGGTAACCCGCGATGTGAAGGCACGCTCTTCCGGCATTTACCTCCTCAACGACATGATGGGTGCAACTACCATGACACAACAAGTTGTTATTGAATGACGGGGTTGTACGGTTATAAAGTGTGCAGCCCGTATTAATTGCACGGGCTGCACACTTTTAATAAAACACCATCGGTAAATCATGCGGCAGAGGAAGTGCTTATCTCCTTGACACAAGAGAGAAGGACTTGCTGCACGTGTTTCCTGTTAAGTTAATAGAGTCATTCAAACTAAACCTTTCCGTTCTGTCGCATTCCTTTTAATAAATGACTCTTTACTTTTTACCGCGCAATCACCATTTGCCTCGCATCCAGTATCTTCCCATCTGCATACAATGCATATTGGTAAGTACCGGAAGGCCATGTTCCGGTCTCCATCACAACAAATGTTTTTTCGTTGCTGACCGGTATGGCGGCGACAATTTTTCCGGTAGGAGATTCCGTAATCATAATGGACGCTGATTCACATCCTTTTGGAATATTGAAAGGAATCACCGTGCTGTTGTCAAGAGGGTTGGGAATATTCTGACCGAGCAGTGGTGCGAATGAAATTTTAGCAACTGCATCGTCCGGTGATGTTGCGCCGGCAAGCAACTGATTCACCTGTGATTGCAACACATCAAGCTGTTGCTGCTGCGTGGCAACTTGTAAACTGAGTTGCTCATTTTCCGATTGCAGGTCTTTATTCATTCCTGCCAGTTCCTGCACTGCCTTTGTTAGTGGCACCACAAACTCGGCATAACGCAGTCCCATCACATTGCCACTCTTATCCACGCCACTGAAATCATATCCTGCCTTTGCCGCCGCGGCCTCCACTTCCTGTGCAATGAAACCGCTGAAGGCAATTTTCTCAATCTCATAACCACCATCCGGCGCCACCTCACCGGTCATACCCAACAACAGCTGCTGCTTTGCCACATTGTAGTGAAAAGTTACCGGCCGCAATTGCGTGATAAAATTTAAACCCGCCACATTTTCCTGCACCTGGTCCTTTATCCGGACATCACTGCCGGCAGTCCAGTTCACCTGGCAGCTATAACTGGAAACGGAGGCATCGCCGATACGCACTTTATTGCTTGCATCCACAACGGCACCATTGCCGATAACGGTTGCATTCGACAAGCCGTCTGCTGCTACATCAGCACTATAACCCAACGCTGTATTATTATTTCCACCCTTATTATTGCCAAGCGCAGCATAACCCTCCGCCACATTGTTTTTTCCGCTGGTATTGGCAGCAAGGGCATAATATCCGCTGGCCGTATTACCTGATCCGCTGTTATTTGAAAGCAGGGAATTGTATCCACTGGCGGTATTGGAACTCCCTGAAATGTTGGCGTGAAGGGAGTTGTTGCCGAATGCGCTGTTACCGGTTCCATCTGTATTCGCGAATAGCGCACTATTCCCGAAGGCGCTGTTATCATCGCCTGTTGTGTTTGATTGCAACGACTGGAGGCCAACCGCTGTATTGGGTAACCCGGAGCCTCCTCCTGTGCCAACATCTATTCCATTAACAACACCATCAATGATTACATCGCCCGACACTTGCAGCATAGCGGCCGGATTGGCTGTGCCAATGCCCACATTGCCATTGCTGCTGATCCGCATCACCTCGGCATTATTTGTTTTTATCACCACCGGTTGCGCATCAGTGGTGCCCAGGAAATTGGATGACGGATCAATGCCGCTGTTGCCTTTGAGCAACCATCCCGGCTTGGGCGTTACCGGCGACCAGCCGCTTCCGGCATAGTAATAGAAGCCTGCATTGCTGTTAGTCTGATAGATCAGCAGGCCTGTTGCCGGTGCAGCTATTGCGTCGCGCTGACTCTTGGTCATGCGGGGCAACAACACTCCTTTCGTGACAGAGGTGATATCCAGCAACGATGATGCATTCGGTGTCGCGGTGCCGATTCCCGCGGCGCCGTTGGCAGGGAAAATGTTTTGTGCAGAAGTGCTTTTCACAGCAAGCAACAGCACTACGGCAAGGGCAACTCTTGTGAGAAAGTAAAATGGTGTTTTCATGATTTTAATTGCATTTTAAAAGCGGATGGTGAATGGAGCATGTACCTAAAAGATAAAAAATTATGGCGGAAGAAGTAAACAGCCAATGAAAGCGTACCGGTTCAAATGCTGCGCGCTGTTTCCTTTCACTTTCAGGCTTATCCTTGTAATGTATTTACCTTACTACGCTGCGTATCTCCTCATTGTAATCCACCACTACCTCATTCCATACTGTCATCATCTTGTCCCAGCTGCCGGCACCATAAAGTTTTTCGAATGCCTGTTGTACGCCCCAGTCACTACCAAAGTCAGTGTAGTCAGTAAAACTGGTCACAAGCCCGACATCGGCACCGCCCGGATAGTGCACCTGGCTGCGGTAAACCAGGAAGGCCCTGTTGCCCAGGGATGCATAGGTCTTACTCAGCTGTTCAATAATCTGATTGAACCTTTTCATCTCATTGCTCTTTACATCAACGGCCCACGTATCATAATGATCTGATCGAGCCAACATCTCACGGCCGGTTGACATTTCCGTATCGTACTCAAAAATAATTGCTGGGTCATACTTCTCAATCAACGGATCCACATTCTTGTTCCAGTCGTCATTATGTGCTGCCTGGTCTTCACGCGGATCGAGAGCCGCATAACTGGCAGGCCCCATCACCCAGACATACCATCCCGTCCGTACCCCGTAGTCAACCGAACGGAGGCCTGCGGCATAAGGTCCGGCAGGATGAAACCGGGCGATATGCGCTTTCACCGCCGCTTCCATCTTATCAGCCATTCCCGCCTTCGGTAAGAAATGCATGCTTTCCACAATCACGGCCTGCCGTTGCGCCGGCGGTTGTGCTACAGCACTGTACAGCCATGCAGATAAGAAGAGCATGATCAGCAAATTCCCTTTCATGATTTTTGTTTTTATGATGAAGGAAACAAGATAATGTAAAGTTTGATGAAGGTCCGGCAATAAATTAACCAGCTTCCGCTCATCATCAACATAAAACTATTCATTCCATTGATGCCGGATCATGGAAATTTCCGCCGGTAAAAATCTGAACCGTGTGTTCATCAGATTGGGTAATATTGCAATCGATACGATATGACCATGCAATCCTCCCGACAACTGGCTGCCATATTGTTTGCCGATATCCAGGGGTTCACATCGCTCATGGAAAAGGATGAAGCCATGGCAACTCAATTACGGGATAAGTTTAAAAACAACCTGGAAGAGGAAGTTACCCTCCACCATGGCCGCGTCTTAAAATTAAGCGGCGATGGTGCCCTTTGCATGTTTAACAGCGCCATTGAAGCCGTGCAGGCCGCCATTGCCGTGCAGCTTCTTATGCGGCAAACGCCGGAAGTGCCGCTCCGCATCGGCATACATGAAGGCGATGTGCTTTTTGAAGAAAGCGATGTATATGGCGATGGAGTGAATGTTGCTTCACGCATTGAATCCTTCGCGGTAGCAGGCGGCGTATTCATCTCGGGACGGATCTATGATGATATCAGGAATCAAAAAGATATCGAGGCCGTGTTGATGGGCAAATACGAATTGAAGAATGTGAGTAAGCCCGTAGATATTTACGCCATCAGCAACCCCGGCATACTCGTTCCGAAAAAAGAACAGTTAACCGGCAAAGGAATGAGGGTTAAGACACGGTGGATATGGCCGGCTACCGCAGCTGCATTGACTTTGCTTGCTGCAGTTTTCATATACCTGCTGTTTTTCAAGACGCCGGCCGTGATTGACAAGTCAATTGCCGTGCTGCCTTTTGTTGACATGAGCGCCAACCGCGACCAGGAATATTTCGGTGACGGGCTGAGTGAAGAGTTACTGAATGAACTTGCACAGATTCCGGAGCTGAAAGTAATCGCACGCACTTCCTCCTTTTCCTTTAAGGGTTCAAATGTGGATCTCCGGGTGATCGGTGAAAAGCTCGGCGTAGCGCATATCCTGGAAGGCAGTGTCAGAAAAGATAAAAACAAGATCCGCATCACGGCGCAGCTGATCAGAACAGCCGATGGCGTTCATTTATGGTCGGGCACATTTGACAGGGCTATTGATGACATCTTTAAGGTGCAGGATGAGATTGCTCAGGCTGTTGTAGGCCAGTTGGTATCTGCAATCCTGGATACCGGCGGCGATCAGCATCACAGTAATCCTGAGGCCTATAATTTGATGTTGCAGGGTAAATACTTCGCTTACTCCGGCAGTATCGAAGGATCGCTCAAAGCACTTGAACTGCTGAACAAGGCTTATGCCCTCGAACCCGGCAATGCAAAGATCAGTGTGCTGCTTTCAAATGTATATGCCGACCTCACCAATACCAGCTATTACGGAACTATTGAAGGATATGCCAAAGCAAAGTTGTTTGCAGAAAGAGCCATTAAACTGGACAGTAAGCTGGCAGACGGATGGCTGGCTGAAGGCAGGATCAAGCAGAAGTACGAGCAGGACTGGGAAGGAGCCGCCGCCGACTATAACAGGGCTTACGAGCTGGATCCGGAGAATGGGGCCATCATTCACCGGAGGGCAAGTCTGTTCCGCACCCTTGGTAAATATGACGAATCCATCCGCCTTTTTCAAAAACTGACAGAGATAGATCCGGTCAATACCCGGGCATTTTCAAGCCTCGGCATTACTTATGTAAATGCCCGGCGTTATGAAGATGCTATTAAACAATTCCGGAACGCACTCGAACTGAGTCCGGATTACCCTTTTACGCATTCCGCGATTTCGATTGTTTACTTAGTACAGGGCAAGACAGACAGCGCCTTGCAGGAGATAAGACTGGAACCTGACAGCGGATGGAGGGCAGTCTATCTTGCTTTAATCAATTTTGAATTGGGTAATAAGGCTGAGTCAGAAAAAGAGCTGCAGGAATTTATTGCCACCGGAGCTGAGGACTGGGCTTACCAGATTGCAGAAAATTATGCCTGGCGCAACGATGCTGATAAGGCATTCTACTGGCTGGACCGGGCTTATGATCAGCGTGACGGCGGGCTGGATGAAATTTTGGGCAATCCTTTGTTTGATAAGATAAGGGATGATCCGAGATTTGATGTGTTACTGAAGAAAATGAAGCTGAAGTAATGCAACTGATTTGGGACTATCCTCCATTTTGACGAAGATTTATATCAATTCGCTAACCAGCATCCTCACTTTTCAATGTCCTATATAAATTGTAATTTTTACCCTACATTAAGAACCAATGATTTAAGCATCTCAATTCCCGTTAAGAGTTAATCCCTATATTTCGCCGGAGATATCAGCCCTTACCGTGACCACGCAACCACAACGCCAGCTTGCAGCTATCATGTTCACCGATATGGTTGGCTTTACCGCGCTTATGCAGCAGAATGAAACGATGGCACGGCAGCAGCGGGATGCCAGCAAACTGATCATTGAAGATGCATTAGGCAAATTCCGGGGCAAGCTGTTGCAGTATTATGGCGATGGCACCCTTAGCATCTTCAACAGCGCCGCGGATGCCGTGCAGGCTGCCATCGAAATGCAGACCCGCTGCCGGCAGGATAAAGTAGACCTGCGTATTGGTATCCACAGCGGCGATGTAATGTTTGATGATACCGGCGTATATGGCGACAGTGTGAATATCGCCTCAAGGCTGGAGTCGCTGGCTGTTCCCGGCAGCGTTTTTATTTCGGAGAAGTTAGTGGATGAGATCCGCAATCAAAGCATTGATGCGCATCCGCTCGGATACTTCGAGCTGAAAAATGTACAGAAACCGATACAGGTTTACGCCGTGGCGAACCCGGGTCTCATCGTTCCTTCCAGGGATGAGGTGAAGGGAAAAGTGAAACAATCACTCAATGCCGTGGCTGTGCTGCCTTTCACCAGCCTCAGCTCAGACCCTGAAAATGAATTTTTCTGCGATGGCATCACGGAAGAGTTGCTGAATGTGCTGGCAAAGATTGACGGGCTGCAGGTGACTTCCCGGACTTCGTCCTTTGCTTTCAAAGGAAAGAATGAAGACATCCGTGAGATAGCCGCAAAGCTGAATGTACAGAAGGTACTGGAAGGCAGTGTGCGTAAAGCCGGCAAAAAAGTGCGCATCACCGCGCAACTCATCAACGCCGCTGACGGCTATCATATCTGGAGCGAGACGTACGAGCGCAGCATGGAAGATATTTTTGCCGTGCAGGATGACATCGCAAGGGAGATTGCCAACCATTTCCGCATTAACCTAAGTGAAGCGGATCATAAGAAGAAACTTGCCAAAGCGCCTACGGAAAATCTTGACGCCTACCGGTGTTACATTAAAGCATTGCAGTTGTATGACCGCGCTGACCCGGTATCGCGGCAGCATGCGATAGCCCTTTTTAATGAAGCCATCGAACGCGATCCTAATTTCGCCTATCCGCACGGATGGCTCGCATCACTGTATGCATTTTTCGGGCAGATTGGCGCCATGCCCGCGGCCGAAGCTGCCCGTTTAACGAATTATCATGCGGCTCAGGCAACAGCCATTGATCCTGATAATGCCATGTCGCTGATTGCCATGGCAACTATTAAGTTTTACAATGAATGGGACTGGCGGGAAGCAATGCGGCTTACGGAAAGAGCCGTTACCATCAATCCCAATGATCCGATGGTATATATAGTGAGGGCGGAGCTCCGGTTTCCTTTACTGCAATTTGATGAGGCCATTACCGATGCCAAAATTGCTCGCGACCTCGATCCGCTATCAGTGGATATAGTGGCAACACTTACCCGCATCTGCGTCACGACCGGACATTTTGAGGAGGCGGAAAAATATTGCCGGGAGGCGGAGTTACTGGATGCCAATCACATCCTGGTAACTAACATGCGCGGTTACCTCACCGGACTCAAAGGCGACTGGAAACAATCGATTGAACTGTTTGAAAACGTGCAAAAAATTGCCGGTGACTTTCCCCTGATCTTGCTGGCTATTGCTTATGCCAATTCAAAACTCAACGATATGGCGGCGCTGCAGCAGTTGCTGGAAAAGGTGATGAAGCTGCAGGAAGAACAACCCGATACACACTTTGATTTCCTGCTATTTTCCATATCGATGTGGCTGGGCGACAAAAAGAAAATGGACCACTTTTTCGCAAATTGCGTGGAAAAGAAAATAATATGGGCCATCATGTTTTATGGAACCATTTTTATGGATAACCTTAGGACCTATGCACCGCTGATAGCACAGCGGAAAAAAATGGGATTACCCATCCTTGGCGAGTGAAAGCCTCCTGGCAGGCCATGGTGGTCGCATGGCACTTCACCTGCTCAATACGATGTAGTCGCTCAGTACGGTTTTCAGAAATGAAACAGGGTCTTCCGGTTTTGCTGTAAGTGACATTTGCCCTGCAATCTTATCTGCCAACATACGAATCGCTTCATGATGCGCGGCATTATCATAAAATTTCAACCGGTCAAGCGCCTGTTTGACCAGTAACATTTCCTGCTCCGAAAAAACTTTTACACCGGTGTAAACGGGCTCATATGCTGAAGTGGCATGCAGGGCCAGCACTTCTTCCAAACTAACCGTCTGCCACGGTGCCAGTTTGATGACGGCAGTACCGGCCAGCAGGTCTCCAAGCCGCTGATGCCTTTCCGTAGAACTGATCAGCAACAACGCAACAGCCCCAAGGGAGAACCAGATATCGATGAACCGGAACGCCCAGCGGATCAGGTAATCACCGGCTGTTGGTTCTTTGCCGTTCAGTTTCATAATCTTCAGTCCGGTCATGCGCTTGCCTATGCTTTGTCCATTCCACCAAACTTCCTGCACCAGCGAATAAAAAATAAGAAACGGAAAAATCAGCAGGTACAGCACATAGTCAAAATCTCCTGTATCAATCACCGCGGTGAAGAGTAATACCAGCAGCATCATGCATACAAATAATACCAGCACATCAATAAAAAATGACAGCAGCCGGTCACGCACCGATGCCAGCGCATACTGAATGGTTACGTTTTGCGAAGTGATGATGTCTATGGTTTGCATCCTGAGCGCACCGGTTTTGTATCGTCTGTTGCAAAGGTAGCTGATGGTTCATCAAACCGATTCGTAACTTTCCATTGGCAATCATTTAAAACATAAATGCATCGGGCTTCCGTATCAGCGATGAATAAATCCAACCGACAGCGTTTATAATGCGGATAAATTTTTCTGAAATTTTTCCATCTTACAGTTTACATGCGCGAATCTAATTTCATACGGCAGAACCGGGATAAATGGAAGGAGTTTGAAGAGATCCTTAACCATGAAAAAAAAGATCCTGAGAAGCTCGGCAACCTGTTTGTGCAGATCACCGATGACCTTTCGTTCTCGCGCACCTTTTATCCGAACCGTTTTGTTCGTGTGTATCTCAACAACCTTGCACAACGCACCTTCCTCAGTATTTACAAAAACAAAAAGGAAAAACGGGGACGCTTTTTTCTTTTCTGGAAAGAAGAACTGCCATTGCTGATCTATGCTTCGCGTGTTGAATTCCTGCTGTCATTTTGCGTTTTCCTGCTTTCCTTTTGCATCGGAGTTTTCTCCGGCATGCATGATCCGGGCTTTGCCGCTTCGATACTTGGTGACAGCTACGTGAACATGACCGTGGAAAACATCAGGAGCGGCGACCCGATGAAAGTGTATAAGGAATCCAATGGCATGGACATGTTTCTCGGTATCACCTTCAACAACCTGAAGGTGGCTTTCATGACCTATCTGTTCGGCATTCTTTACGCCGCCGGCACTTTAGCCATCCTGTTGTACAATGGCATCATGGTGGGCACCTTTCAGTATTTCTTTATCGAACATCATGTCTTTCGCGAGTCATTTCTCGCCATCTGGATGCATGGCACGCTGGAGATTTCCTGCATCATCATCGCCGGCGCCGCAGGGCTCGTGCTGGGCAAAGGGCTTGTTTTTCCAGGCACTTATTCGCGGCTGCAATCACTGCAGCTTTCCGCCCGCCGGTCGTTAAAGATCATGACAGGCATTGCTCCCATCATCGTAAGCGCCGCCATCATCGAGTCTTTCTTCACCCGTTATACCGATGCACCCGATATCATCAGGCTCTGTGTTATTTTGCTTTCCCTCTGTTTTATGCTGTTGTACTTTGTATGGTATCCATTTCAAAAATCGCGCAGCAATGCTTTGCCCGTTGAAGCGCAATCGCCGGTGATCAGTGAGCAGATGCCTGACTTTACCATCATCCGGAACAATGGAGAAATATTCGGCGACCTTTTTATTTTCTTCCGGAAATATTTCCGCAACATACTCTTGTTAAACGTATCGCTTGCCGCAGTGGCAACCATGCTGCTATGGATAATCAACCCGGACGACTGGCGCAATGACTACCTCTTCGGTGCCTGGTCATTTTTAAGAGCCGGCGCTTATTTTCATCATCATTCACTCATTGTTTATGGCTGCAACACGCTGATGTTTGCCATCAACGGCACCGTAGTTTATGCATGGCTGATAAGAGAAGCCGGGCGCACTGCACAACGTTCCGCGACAACTTACCTGTCCTTTTTCCGTCAGCATTTCATCAAAGTGTGTATTATATCAGCCACCGTCAATGCGATTTTCTTACTGCCTGATATAATGACCTGGCTGCTGTTTCCGCTGCTGTTCCCCCTTTTGTTACTCTGGTTATTCACCACGATCCATCAGCAGGCCAATCCGGTTGCCGCATTCCATCATATCCGCCGTTTTATGGGTGAAAGCCTTTTCAGCATCTACGGCTTGTTCGCAATGCTCACGCTGGTTTCATTCATCCTCTACTTCTTCATTGACTCGCCGGTGATCTGGTTTTTCGTAAATGTGTTTAAATGGAATGTCCTGCTCGAACAGGAAACCGTCAACCTGGTGTATGACTTCATCCTCCGGTTCGTCACCCTTTTCTCCATCAACTTCCTGTTATTTATTTCACTGGCTGGCTTTGGCCTGCAATATTTTTCGCTGAAAGAGATTCATGATGCCGCCAACCTGAAGCATCGTATAACCCTGATCGGATCAAAAACAACGAAGGCATGAATAAACACTTTCGCCTTGTGATAGCAGTGGCCGCTGTATTCAGCTTTTTGCTGCTGCACCAGGCTGTTGCTTTGCCGGCGCAAGCAGCCGCTTACGGATCTGCCATGCAGCCGGAAACTGTTTTCCCCGGTGTTACAGATTCCATTGCAGCCATCACTACTTCTCCTGCTGACTCGTTCCAAATCAGAGAGCGGACGGGGGCGCAACAAGCATACTATAATCAAGACATCAGTCCGCGACAATTTGATATGGAAACCTATAAAAAGCTGACCGACGGACT
Organism: Chitinophagales bacterium; assembly: GCA_019694975.1. Taxonomy (NCBI): domain Bacteria; kingdom Pseudomonadati; phylum Bacteroidota; class Chitinophagia; order Chitinophagales; species Chitinophagales bacterium. Next base: position 91,550 of record JAIBAY010000004.1, on the reverse strand, counting down.
CGACTACAGTGGCAAGCCTCCGGAGGAGGAACCCGTGGCAAAGGAGCAGCATAAAGAAGAAACGACTGCCATCAATATCTCTCAGCAAACGCTGCGACTGATTGCCTTCGTGGTGCTTTTCACGGTCCTCATTATCATGCTGCTAAAAGCTTTTGGATTTCAGTTTTACACGGGCAGAAAAAAAGATAAGCAGGAACAAGAATATGTTGCAGCAACTCCTGAAGAGAATGGCCCGGCACAGATAAAGGAACGTTTGCTGCAGGAAGCCATTCAACAACGTGATTTCAGGCTGGCAGTGCGCCTCTATTACCTGATGATCATTAAAGCATTAGCTGCCGCTCAGCTGATACGCTGGCAAAAGGAAAAAACAAATTTCGATTATGTGCATGAACTGTACAGTACCACAGCCTATGGCAGTTTCCGCGAAGCGACACTGCTTTTTGAACAGGTGTGGTACGGCGAATTGCCAATAACGGAACAGCACTTTGATGCGCTGCGACAGCAGTTCCATCAACTGCTTGCTGTCATTAAATCAACTTCATGAAAAGCAACCGTGCAGCATGGATTATTGCAGTGATTGCTTTTTGCATCCTGATTGCTTTCGTATTGTACCGTTTCCGTGATGCGAAACAGGTGAACTGGTATGCCATGTACAGGGAAAACGGAGAACAACCTTATGACGTAAGTGTGATCGCGCAATTGCTGCAACACTATTTTCCCGCATATACTTTCACAGCCATGCATCAATCAGCAGCAGCAACACTGCCGCTCACGGATACGGCAAAAAGCAGCTATATCTTTATCGGCGCTCAGCTTTACCTTGCTGAAAATGATATCAGCCGCCTGCGCGATTTTGTATTCCGTGGCAACGATGCTTTTATTGCCGCGGAGATTTTGCCCGGTGAGTTGTTGGACAGCATCATACACCTCGAAGAATTTTCAGGTGGCCGTTTACCTTATCTCACCGATTCCTTCATCCATATCAACTTCAGTCATCACTCCTTGTTCAAACAAGACGGTTTCCGGTTCGGTTATGTTTTTGAATGGAAGAGCGCCATGAACAACTGGAATTATTTTCCCGATTCATTAATGCAGGAAAGTGGCGATGCTTATGTTTCACTGGCAACGGTGAATGATTCTTTCCTCAACTATATTAAAGTTCCTTACGGCGCCGGCAACTTTTACCTGCATTCCACACCGATCTGCTTTTGCAACTATTATCTCCTACAGCCGGAAGCGCTGGAACATGCACAAAAAGTTTTCTCTCACCTGGCCGCTTCCAATATCTACTGGGATGAATTCAGCAAGGTGCCGCAAACGGCTCCCGGCAACCGCGCCGGTACCGACACGCCATTGCATTACATTTTGTCTCAAACCGGCCTTCGCTGGGCCTGGTATGTCTTATTGTCAATGGCTGCACTCTTCCTGCTCTTCCGCGCACGACGCGATCAGCGCATTATTCCAATAGCTGAACAACGCAGCAATACATCCCTTGAATTCATACAAACCATCGGCAGTCTTTACCTGCAACAGCAGGACCACCGTGCACTTGCCCTGCAAAAAATGAAGCTGTTCCTGGCTTTCATTCGTCAGCGTTATGCTATACAAACAAAAAACATGGATGCAGACTTTGTGATGAAACTTGCTGAAAAGTCGCAGGTGCAAAGCGCAAAGATCCGGCAATTGACAGAAGACTATACAACCATTGAAAACATGCATGCAATCAGTAAAGAACAACTGTACACATTTCATGCTGCATTGGCCGATTTCTATCAGGCGTGTAAATGACTGTTTCCCTTTTGCAGCACATCATGATTAGAAGCTATCTCAAAATACCTGGAGTCATCCTGTCCTGATTCATAGGGATCAGGATCTCTTCCATTCATTGACAGATGCCGAAACAAATACGGCATCACCGCATTGATTGCCTTTTTTGAGACAGCTTGCAGTTGAATCTGCGCCTTCCATCCGTTTTGGTTGAAAAAAAATAATTCCCTCAGGCAACATTTAGCTATCTTAATGCATCAGCCCTCAGTGAACCGCTGCCGCATTGGAATTGAATGAAATAATCAAAGGTTGTCTTGCAGAAGACCGGAACTGCCAGGAGGAGTTATTCAACCTCTTTGCTGGCCGGATGATGACATTGTGCATCCGTTATTGCGGCAGCCGGCAGGATGCGGAAGATGTATTGCAGGAAGGTTTTATCAGCGTATTCGATCACCTCGCAGCATTTCGCAACGATGGAGCGTTTGAAGCGTGGATGCGCAGGATATTCGTGAATGCCTCATTGTCTCACCTCAGAAAATCACACATCAAATATGAAACCGCATCATTGGAAACCGTGGAGAGTGATGCTGAAGATGCATCGCTGACCGGCCAATTCGCTGCCAGGGAGCTGCTTGAAATTATTGCATCGTTACCGGCAGGTTACCGTATCGTCTTTAACCTTTTTGCTGTGGAAGGATATAGTCACAGAGAAATTGCAGGTATGCTGCAGATATCGGAAGCGACATCACGCACACAATTTTTTAAGGCAAGAAAAGCGCTTCGCACAAAGCTCAGTCACAAGGAGGTGTCTATATCATGAAAATTCCATCCAAAAACTGGCCGGAGAAGATCAGTGAAAAAATGGCTGACTACGAATCTCCTGTACCCGCAGGCCTTTTTAATAATGTTATCAAAAAAAGACAGCAGCGGAAATGGCTGGCCGGCATCCGTAGAAGCAGCAGGTATTCCTGGCTGCTGTTACTGCTGTTTATACCATTCACATGCCATTATTTTTATCATCCGCTTTTTACGAATTCCGGAAGTATGGTTTCCGGAAGTGATATAGCTTCTGCAACCGGCGAACCGCTTCCCTTAAAAGAAACAAATCCTGTTTCTCCAGATAAAGTTTCTTCCTTTCAACCCATTGCTTCCGGCAATGAAAAAGATCCGGCTCCAACTAATAGCATCGATCGGGATAAACATTCCGTTGTGAAAAGCAAATCGGCTAACCATCCACCACAGATAAGCGATGTCGCGGATGATGCTGCATCCGGAGGTTTCCGCAACACTGCCAAGGTTGCTGAAAAAGAAAAGCAAACTTCTGCAGTGCAGCAGCATTCGCCGACTGCAGCCCATGATCTCCCTTCATCATCAGCGCTACCGGAAAGCATAAGTTTCAACTCCGGTCACCCGTCCCGTGAATCTGATTTGAACCCGCTGTTACCATTGTATGCAGCATCCCTTTTCGAAGCAACCAGCACAAGTGAAACAATACTTTCTGAAAAAACAGCTGCGGTCAATGCTGCATCAGCCGCCACAACCGAAACTTCACCTGCTTCCCGCAATTTACAATGGTCGCTGGAGGTGCTCTTTTCTCCTGACTTTTCTTTTCAGCAGCTGACTGATCAGCCCGGTGATTCATTAATGCTTACTGATTGGAACAAACACATGCAGCATGCATATACTGCCGGATTAAGAGTTAGCGTGCACACTGATGGCGGACTGTTTTTGAAATCAGGCATGCTCTATTCAACACAACAGTCAGCATTTACGCTCCAGAAAAACTGGCAGGTATCCATCATTACTGACAGCACCTATTATTACACCATCTGGTCGCCATTCAAAGATCCGGTTAATGTTTTTTACAGCGACACTGTTATTTCCACCATCGATTCCATTGCATCGTATCAATCATCTGTCAAATATGCATTTTGGAATATTCCCATGTTGATTGGTTACACCTTTGATCTCCAAAAATTTCAGGTCAGTATGCAATCAGGGATCATATGTAATGTAAGCTTCCAACAAAAAGGATCGGGTATTAATCCGGAAACACTGGAACCGGTTACTTTACCCGAAAAGGATGCTTCTTACTATCGTTACCGCGCCGCGTTGAGCTATTATGGTGGAATAGAAACGGAATATCGCTTTAATGATCACATAGGTATTTTCGGAGAACCTTATCTTCAAATGCAGTTGAAAACAATTACCGGTGAAGACGCACCGGTAGCACAGCAGCTTTATCAGTTCGGTTTTAATACAGGCATAAAATTCTCATTCTGAAAAACAGCAGGCAACATTGCAGGCAACTGATGCATCAATGGATGGTAACCGGTTCGTTCAGTAATTAATGCTAACCATCTAAATCAACCATCATGAAAACCTTGAAAGTATTTACAACCCTCTTGCTCCTTTACTGCATTGTGTTTCATCAGCAATTATTTGCACAGGGCTTACATTACAATGCTTCCGCTGTGCTTGATACCGGCAACATTGCCGCAACCATCAACTCCAACGGCCTTCTGTTCAGCAAGATTGATGTCAACGGTGCAGGCACCACAGTCAATATTCAGCCTGGCTTCGAAGTACCGAAAGGCAGTAATGTGCATGCAACTTTTGCGGCAGATCTATGGATTGGCGGCCTCGATGATCAGGGGCAGTTGCACATGGCGGCATCTACCTATCGCCAGGCAGGTGATGATTTTTTCCCCGGACCCATTAACCTAAGCGGCGTTGCAGGTGATACCGGAACGTGGGATCAGGTGTGGAAAGTAGGGAAGAAGGAAATAGAGTATCATAAGAATCATTATGCTGATGCCGGATATGCCCTGCCTTCCGGTATAGCCGGCTGGCCGGGAAACGGACCTGCAGGATTCGATGCCATCATGGCGCCATTTGCCGATCTGAATAACAATGGTATTTACGAACCTGCAGCGGGAGATTATCCATCCATCTATGGTGATCAGGCCGTGTACTTTATTTTCAATGACCTTGCTTTACCACATACGGAAACTGCAACCAGCGCACTTGGCGTGGAATTACATGGCATGGCCTATACGTACAGCGAGGAAACGAATCCATTGCTTTCCAACTGCATTATTTTCAATTACATCTTAAAAAATAAATCAGCCAACAACTATCATGATGTATATGTCGGGTTGTGGAATGACTTTGATCTCGGTTGTTATTCAGATGATTATGTTGGAACAGACGTTGCCAAAAATTCCATTTTCGCCATCAATGCAGATGCTGTTGACGGGCCCGGTTGCGCCTTTAATTATGAAGACACGCCGCCCGCGCTTTCAGCAACATGGCTGAGTCATCCGCTTTCAAAATCTATCGGTTATCACAACGATTTTTCACCGCTTGGCAACCCTGAAAACGGCGAAGACTATTATGGCTACCTGCATGCAACCTGGAAAGACGGTTCTCCGCTGGCTGTAGACTCGCTCCATCCGGAAGGCTATGCAGGTGCGAACCTGGCGGATTTTTATTTTCCCGGGTTTTCTGATTCATCGGTTACAGGGCAACCCTCCAACTGGTGGTGGAATGCCGGCCTTGATCCTACTGATATTCGCATGGTGGGATCAACTGGTCCACTGAACCTTGCGGCGCAGGAAGTGCTCAGCCTCGAATTCGCTTACATTTACAATCCGATGAATGGTGCGGATGAAAATGGCGCCGGCAGGCTGATTCTTTCCGATGTCATTCAATCGGTCATTGATCAGTATAACGCCGGAACGATCTCTGCCATCCATGAGCCGTTGGCAAATACGGTGGAAGTGCAGGTTGCCCCCAATCCATTCCATGATTTCACCAACATCAGCTTCAAAGGAAACTTCGAAAACATCTGTATAATGGATCTTACTGGCAGGATTGTTTTTAGTGAAACAATTCAGGGCCGGTCTTCCATTCAGTTAGATCGGATTGGTTTGGAAAACGGTATGTACGTGGTGAAACTTATTTCACCGCATCAGCAGCTGACAGCGAAAATGCTTATTCAATAGAAAGCCAATTGTTAAAGTAATTTGCAAACCGCCGTCAACATAACGGCGGTTTTGCTTTTATGACATCCTGCTCTATTTGATTTTCTGCAGAAGTTATCTCAGGTACCATCATGCCCGCGTCGTAGTAATATTTACCGCTGCTGTTTTTAAAATTTTAGATACTTTGCGATGAACAGGTAATACATGGATCCAATAAATGAAGACAGTATCTCACGTGGCGATCATCCGGATCAGCAAAGAATAAGTGATGCGGTAAAAAATATCCGTACAGAAATTCAAAAAGTTATTGTGGGCCAGGATGATCTGCTCATGCTGCTCATCACCGGATTATTTGCAGGCGGCCATTTGCTGATTGAAGGTGTTCCCGGAATTGCTAAAACATTAGTCGCAAAGCTGCTTGCAAAAACGCTTTCCATTAAGTTTTCCCGCATTCAGTTTACGCCTGACCTGATGCCGTCGGATGTGACCGGCACTTCTGTGTTCAACTTTAAAAATTCTGAATTCATCTTCAACCGCGGGCCTGTATTTTCAAATATCGTTTTGATCGACGAAATCAACCGTTCACCGGCCAAGACGCAGGCTGCCCTTTTTGAAGTCATGGAAGAACAACAGGTTACCGTGGACGGCTCCACCTACAGGATGGAATTTCCATTCATGGTGCTGGCCACGCAGAACCCTATTGAGCAGGAAGGCACTTATAAACTGCCGGAGGCGCAGCTCGACCGTTTTCTTTTCAGGGTGAAAATCAATTATCCTTCACTGGAGGAAGAAACAAAAATCATTGCGCTGTTTAAAGAAGATTTCAGCAACCGCAAATCGGAGGAGGTGCAGCCGGTATTTTCTGCCGCTGATATTGCAGCATGCCGGCAGCTGACAGAGCGCGTGCATATTAAAGATGAACTGGTGGCATACATTGCGCAGATTGTGCATCAGACACGCAACCATGGCGACTTGTTTTTAGGTGCTTCACCGCGTGCATCACTTGCCATGCTGCGTTCGTCAAAAGCCCTGGCAGCTATCAAAGGCCGCGACTTCGTAACACCTGACGATATCCGGTTTGTAAGTTATCCGGTATTGAACCACCGTATCATTCTTACGCCAGAAAGAGAGATGGAAGGCATGGAAGTGGAAGAAGTGATCAGTGAGATCATCCGCAAAATTGAAGTGCCCCGATGATGTACCTCCTGCGGCACCTGTATTTGTCGAATCGCCTTTTTATTATCGCCGGCGCAACAGCAGCTCTCTTTTCCGTCAGCTTTTTTCTGCCGTTCCTTTTTGTCGTAGCGCAGTTGTTACTCGTCCTGCTCGCTGCCATCACGGTAGCAGATGCGGCCCTGCTTTTTAATCCTTCGGTGAAGATGAGTGGAAAGCGCATCATGCAAAAGATATTTTCGCTGGGCGATGAGAACAGTGTGGTGGTTGCGCTGGAAAACAACAGCACCTTATCACTGCGTATCAGGCTGATTGATGAACTGCCTGAACAATTTCAACGGCGTGACTTTTCCTTTCACTTCAATATTGTACCCGGGGAAAAGAAGCATATCACCTACAGCCTTCTTCCGGTGACACGCGGCAACTATCACTTCGGCGATCTTAACCTGTTGCTGACAACAGGCATCGGGCTCTGCCACAGACGCCTGGTCATTGGTGCAAGCGCCGAAATACATGTGTATCCATCCATCGTGCAGATGAAGCGGTTTGAATTGAAGGCCATTTCAACCATTGCAACCCATGAAGGCATCAGGAAACTCAGGCGTATTGGTCACAGCTATGAGTTTGAAGAAATAAAAGAATATGTACGTGGTGATGATCACCGCAGCATCAACTGGAAGGCATCGGGCCGCCGTCATACCATGATGGTTAACCGTTATGCAGATGAAAAAGCGCAGCAGGTATATGTCGTGATTGACAGGAGCCGCACCATGCGGATGCCCTTTCATGGCATGAGCCTGCTCGATTATGCCGTGAATACTTCGCTGGTAATGGCCAACCTGGCCCTTCGTAAAAGTGATAAGGCAGGACTGATGTCTTTTGCCGATAAATATCAAACCTTCATCAAAGCGGATCGTGGACGAAGGCAGTTGCAGAAGATCCTGGAAGCACTTTTCGCGCAGCGCGAAGAAAACATGGAGGCAAATTTTGAATTGCTGTACCGGAGTGCACGCTACCACATGCATGGCAGAAGCCTCGTATTCCTGTTTACCAACTTTGAAAGCCGCTACGCGCTGGAAAGGGTTTTGCCGGTGTTGCGGCGCATCAACCGGCTGCACCTGCTGGTAGTTGTCTTTTTTCAGAATGCGGAAGTGGAAGACTTCAGCAGGAAAACAGTGACTGCCATCGATGACATCTACGAACAAACCATTGCGAAACAGTTCCTGCATGAAAAAATGCAGCTCGGCACAGAATTGCAACGCTATGGAATACAAAGCATCTTATCAAGGCCTGAAGAGTTGTCGGTCAATACCGTGAACAAATACCTTGAATTTAAAAGCCGCGGACTCATCTGACGGTAAATCGCCGAATCACTTGCGCTGTTCAAAACAATGTTTGGGAAGCGGGCTGAATGGCGCGTACGGTCAACTTGATAGCTGATGAAATGACCCGGAATATCGCAAACAGGCAGATAGCGTACATTGGCAGCCACTAAATACTAACCGCAACAATAATCAGGATTTTATGAGAAAGATCATTTCATTCATGCACATTTCGCTGGACGGTTTTGCAGCCGGACTGAATGGCGAAATGGATTGGATTAAAGTTGATGATGAAATTTTTCAACATGTAGAAAGACGGATCGGCAAAGGTGATACGGCATTATACGGGCGGGTGACCTTTCAGATGATGGAAAATTACTGGCCAACTGCGGCAGATAAGCCGGCAGCCAGCCGGCACGATATCGAACATGCAAAATGGTATGGCAAAGTTCACAAAGTTGTTTTGTCATCAACATTGACGGAAACGGGTTTGACCAGCACGCGAATCATCGGCGACAACCTTTCCCGCAACATTCAGGAAATAAAACAACAGGCCGGAGAAGAAATCCTGCTCTTTGGCAGCCCGACCGCTGCGCATTCACTGATGCAAGAACAACTCATTGACGGCTACTGGCTATTCGTTAATCCTGTAATACTCGGACAAGGCATTCCGTTGTTTAAGGATATCAAAGACAAAATAAATCTGCAACTTATCTCTACGCACCGGTTTAATTGCGGCGTGGTAGAATTGAATTATGAAGTCGGCAATCGATAATCCTGCAGTGCAGACAGCCCTTCGGCCTGTTTCCGGTTTTGATAAACGGTAATCATTTTCTCTTCCCTGCTAAATAGCTGAGCAAGCAGCGGATCATTGCCTGGCCGGGAGCTATCCAAAAAAAATTAGGTTTAGCAAAATATTTTCGTACATTTGTCGCCTTAATAATCAAAAATTTTAATTACAAAATGAAAAAAGGAAAAGTAAAATTCTTCAACACCACAAAAGGTTTTGGATTTATCAATGACAGCGCAACCGGACAAGACATCTTTGTACATGTAACCGGTCTCGCACAGGACATTCGCGAAGGAGATGAAGTGGTATTTGAAGTAACACAAGGTAAAAAAGGCTTAAATGCAGTAAACGTACGTTTAGCATAATCATTTAATTCCTTTCCCGGAAAAGCCTCCTTCATCAGGGAGGCTTTTCTGCTTTACAGGGGTCTCAGCGCCGTTTTTTTCTGCTGTATAACCGATGCCGCTGAATATAAGCAGCCACTTTTTCCGGAACGAGGTAACGGATGGATTTGCCTTCCGTCAACTGTTGCCGGATCATCGTAGAAGAGATAGCAAGGTAGGGAGCATCAAAAAACATAAGGTTAGGATGCTTTATCAATTCCGGAGTTGCAGGCTGCTGCCTGTCATACACCAACACCTTATAGTTATCAAGGATCTTTTTATAGTCTTTCCATAGCCTGAAAATGTGCAGGTTGTCTGAACCCATGATCAGTGCAAATTTCCTGCGCGGATATTGCCGGGCGATCATCTCCAGCGTATGAATGGTATAAGATGGTTTCGGCAGCCGGAACTCGATATCGCTCGCAACAAAATATTTATTGCTTTTGATGGCGATCTTCAGCAGATGAAGCCTGTCTTTTTCAGGGAGCAATAATCCTGATTCCTTCAGCGGATTTTGCGGTGAAACAACGAACCAAACCTTATCCAGCCCGGCTTGCTGCCGCAAGGATTCAGCAATAATCAGGTGGCCGGTATGAATGGGATTGAACGAACCAAAGAAGAGACCGGTCATCGTGAATGGTGAATGGTGAAGTCACAAAATTAGGAATCATTAATACATTCACTATCTGACTACTGATCATTCACCATCCGATATTCACCAATCAAAGTGGCTTGAACCGTTCAAAGCCCTGAAGGCAATCAAAACAATAATGCATGCTGCGGCAAAGTGTTGAGCCAAACATGGATTTCATGGTGGTGTTGCCGCTGCCGCAATGCGGACATGCCGAATATTCAATATCCGCCAGGCTAAAATCGCCCGCATGGCGTAATGGTGTTCCGAGTCCGAATGCTGCAAGGCTGCGCTTTCCTTTTTCCGTGATTCGGTCGGTATTCCAGGTAACGGAATCATCAACCTTCACCTGCACATCCTGATAGCCGAGCGACATCACTTTCTGTTGTATCTGCGACTGCAGCAGCCTGATGGCCGGACAAGCTGTAAAAGTGGGCAGCATCATGATGGTTACGGAATCCTCCTCCACTATGATATCTTCAATGATGCCCAGGTCCACAACAGACAACACCGGGATCTCCGGATCCATCACTTCCTGCAAGGAAGAAAAAATGCTGCCGGTTGCTGTTGTTGCTGCCGTTACCATGCCACGCCCTCCTCCAGTTTAATGACTTCCGCCATTTCCGCAAGCAACAGGGGAAGAAAAGCGGTGTGTTTTCCCTGTCTTCCTCCATAATAAATCGCATCGTCCTTCACTTCCGGAAAATCCAGCCCGGCCTTCTTGAGTTGCAGCCTTATGCGTTCCTCCCAGTATTGCTGTAATAATTTTTCACCCGCGAAGATATCCTGCGCAATAAGTTCATCCTCTCCATCACTTGTTTCAAACAATCCGAGTGCGAATGGCATAGCATAGTTCAATGCTGACTGCATGCGTGTATGACTGAGCGCTGTGCCGTGTCCGAGACGGGTGATCCATGAATTGGCATGCAGCACATGGTATTTCAATTCTCCTTTGATTTTCCTTGCCAGGCGGGCAAGCGCTTCGTAAGACGACGACGACAGCATTTCAAACCGTATGGCTGCCGCGTGATCAAACAGGAAATGACGCGCGAGGCTGAAATCATATTCACCAATCGGCAATTCCACCAGTTGACAACAACGGAAACCGGCGGCATTGCGCAGGAAAGCCATCTGATCAGGTTCTTCAAATCCTGCCTTTTCATGCAGAATGGTATAGAGCGACAATGCATGCCCAATCTGATCCTGCGCCATAGAGGAAAAAGCGATGTCTTCTTCGAGGATCGGGCCGAGCCCCGTCCATTCGCTGTTTCGATGCCCCAGCACCAGGGCATCATCGGCCATCTTCAGCATCAGTTCGTGTAACGGATTCATACGTTGGTTATTTATCAGCCTCTGCATGCTGCAGCTTCTGCTCTTTCTTGAATTGATTGATCTTATCGCGCAGTTTGTAACCGCCGGCTTCGCGGTACATCTTTTCCGGCGTGGTCTCAAACATGTCGGCATTGGCATATCCCAGCGAATAGATGTCCGATGACTTTACCACCCACATATTGGCGCATTTCAGCCGGCGGCCGTATTGTTCCTTGGCAAATATCAACGCCATCTCCGGATCAGGCGCATGTACCACACCGGCGTGGATGTGCTGTTCGCCGCGTTTTTTCTGGTGAAACACTTCGAAGGTGCCCCATTCCTCCATCGTCTTCAGTTGTTGAAAAGCAAGCGACGGTTCCATGTCAAGGCGCTGAATGCGCGGATCGATTATTGGTGCTTTTGTTTTCATCGTGCCATTTATTAAACAATCATCAGGCAAGCGGAATGGAAAACTCCTGGCGTGGATTCATCAGTGCTTCCCGCACCCAGCTGCCGTGATCTTCGGCGAAACGGCGGGCGGCCAATCGTTCTGCATTGCACGGACCATCGCCATTAATCACCCGCAGAAACTCATCCCAGTCAGGATCACTGTATTCCCACTTGCCGGAAACGGAATTTTTTTGCAGCAACGGATCAGGCAGCGTGAGTCCAAGTTCCCAAATCTTGGGCACATACGAATCCAGGAACTGCTGCCGCATATCATCATTGCTGGCCATCTTCACTTTCCAGCGCATCAGCTGCTCGCCATGCTGCGACTGCTGATCCGGCGGACCGAAGAAATGCATGATCGGCTTCCACCAGCGGTTGAGCGCTTCCTGTACCATTTCACGTTGCAACGGTGTGCCCAGCGCCATCGCCACAAATGCATCGTAGCCCTGCTTGATGTGAAATGATTCTTCATAGCAGATGCGTTCCAGGGCACGGCAATAAGGGCCGTAAGATCCTTTGGAGTTAGCCACCTGGTTTACAATGGCGCCGGCATCAATCAGGAAACCGATGACAGGAACGTCGGCCCAGGTAAAGGCGGGATAGTTAAAGACGTTGGAATATTTTGATTTTCCGCTCAGCAAATCGCTGATCATTGCCTCGCGTGATTTACCCAGTGTTTCGGCAGCATTATAGAGTAACTGCGCATGCCCTACTTCATCCTGCACCTTTGCTATCAGTGCCAGCTTGCGGCGAAAGCCCGGTGCACGGGTGATCCATGCTCCTTCCGGCAAAGCACCCATCACTTCACTATGTGCATGTTGTTCAATCAGCCGGATGAGTTGCCTGCGGTATTCATACGGCATCCAGTCTTCCGGCTCAATCTTTTCACCGCTGTTAATCGTAGCCTCAAATGCTGCGAGCAGGACGGGATCATCCACATGCTCCTCACGTTCTTTTTGAGTAGGTTCAGTAAAAATGTAGCCGCCGCCGTACATATAAAAAGATTGAAGGGTGTTTTTCCGTCGTGATGATGAATGGTTTATGCTATTTATTTTCTCATGCCGTCGAGGATGAGCCTGGAGAGGTTATCCGCAATCTGCACAGGTGTAAACTTCCCGTTTGGATCATACCATTCATACACCCAGTTGAGTGATGAAAAAATGGTGAGCACAGTAAATGTTTCATCCAGCTTGTTAAATGTGCCGTTGCTCATGCCTTCTCTTATAATCTTGCGGAAGATGTTTTCGTAGTTGCGTCGCAATGCTTTGAACTCGGTAAGAAACGGCTCACTCAGGTACCGCCAGTCGTGGAAGAAAACAGCGGAGGCATCGGTGTTGGAAGTAATTACCGCAATATGCGATCGGATAGCCTTCTCCAATATCTTATCAGACAGCTTTTCTTCATTGATCACTTTGTCAATGCCATTGAAAAATTCAGCAGCCATCCGGAAACAGATTTCTTTCAGAATGCCCTCCTTTGAGTCGAAGTGATTGTAGAAACTGGCCGCTTCAATGCCTACATGATCTGCCAGCTCCCGCATGGAAACAGCACGGTAGCCCTTCTCCCTGAATTTATGCTGTGCTATCTTCGTGATCTGATCTTTCCGCTTGATCGTCTTGTCTTTAGGCATCGCAGACTAACATTTGTTAGCAAAAGTAATTGGTTATTTCTGAAATAAAAAAAAGGCCGGGAGCTGCAGCCCAAAGCTGATCATCGCTGTGAACAGTGTTTGTGTGGCATTACAGGTTCGCAAGGTTGTCCAAAAACCAGCTTACAGATTATTGCAGCCGGCGATAACAAAAAACATCATTGCCAATTGTAACATAAGATCATCTTTGTATGTCCTATAGCAACCCGGACAGATTCCTGTGAAAATTAGTTTTGGTGGCTAACCGTCAAATGTTACTTGCACTGAACATGAAAATCAACAGCATCTCCTTACCAACCATTGAGTGCAGTCAGTTGGCTGCAACATGGTTAATGGTTTTGCTGTTGCTTTTTACATCAGCCTGGCCGGTAGTCGGTAAGTCGAAAGCAGTGGTGTTTCAGCAGTCGATGTTGTCGAAACCGGAAGGAGAGTTTGATGTGCTGGTGGTACCCATCAAGAGAGCCGAAAACCTGTTGCTGGTGGAAGCAACGGTTGATTCCGTCACCGGTAATTTCATCCTCGACACCGGTGCTCCTTATCTTGTATTGAACAAGACTTATTTCCGGAAAGGAAAAAGTAAAGATGGTGTCAGCGCCGGCAGCGTGACCGGAGGTTTTAATGCACAGATAACACAAACTACCGTTAACCGGCTTTCTATCCAGGAATTGTTTTATAAGTCCATGCGGGCCGATCTCGTCAGCCTCGGGCACATAGAAGACAGCAAAGGGGTGAAGGTACTTGGCTTACTCGGCACAAGCCTGTTCAATGACCTGGAAATGGAGATAGACGTAGACAAAAGTGTACTATACCTGTACCGGCTTGATAAAAGCGGCGAAAGGATCAAACAAAACAGTGCAACTGCAGCGACAAAATCTGATCTGCAGGTTCCCATTGATATGGAAAACAATGTCATTTTCATTGCGGCAAAAGTAGGCGAGAATAAGCTGCGGTATTGTCTCGACACAGGTGCGGAAATTAATGTGCTCGGCAATGATGTCCCCAAAAAAGTACTTGAGCATTTCCGGCTTGGCAGCAGGAATTCACTCACGGGTACCAACAATCAACGCGTTGAAGTTTTCGGCGGCGAGCTCGATGAACTCACGATCGGATCACACACCTTTACGAATTCACAAACCATTCTGGCCGGACTGGCCGGACTTCAGGCAGCTTACAATACCGGCATCGACGGCATTCTCGGATTTAATTTCCTCGCGGAAGGGCGCGTGATTATTAATTTCCGTAAAAAGCAATTAACCATGTATTTTTATAACACGAAGCCACAATGATGAAAAGCTCTTCATACCATCCAATGCATGTTGCCGGCAGGCACTCTGCCTTCCTGCTGCAGCTATTGAATGACAGGGTGAATGGATTGTTGCCTAAGCAGTGGCGCAGTTCAGGATGGCTATTAGCTGTAATCTTAATGTGCTTGTTGTTACCGGTCGCTGCCACTGCGCAAAAGAATGAATCGCTGCGGATCGAAAACGGGATGATCATCGTCCGGTTTGACAAACAGTTGCCCGATGAACTCAATAAAATGCTTGGTTTTTTTAAACTGAAAGAAGACAGCCTCTGGACCTACCGGCAACTTGGCACACTCAGTAAAGAAGGGTGGTCTATTCATCATGCAGACAAGAACGTGATTGAGATTGCCAAGCCTGTAGATAAAGGCGATGCCATCAGCTGGGGACAACAGCCCATTTACATCGACCATCCGAAAGCAGTAGCCGGATCACCCGGTTATCCATTGCCTGTGGAGTATGGTACCAACAGCTGGAAATCCGCACCTTCCGTATTTGAGAATCCAAAGAAAGATGAAACCATTTTCCGCCTGCGCGGTTACACACAGGCCTCGCGTGTTTACCTGAGCGGCAACTTTAACAACTGGAGCACCAATGGCATTGCCATGCAACGAACCGACAGCGGTTGGGTGGCCATTCAAAAACTGAAACCGGGCAAGTACCTTTATAAATACATCGTAGACGGATTATGGATTTACGATGCAAACAACCTCCGGCGTGAAAGTGACGGACAAGGTTCCTATAACTCGGCCTATTTTCATTACAACTATGTCTTTGCACTGGATGGATATAGTGACGCTAAGCGTGTAGTACTCTGTGGCAGTTTTAATAACTGGAATGAAAAGGAACTTATAATGCAACGCACGGCAACAGGCTGGCGGCTGCCGCTGTACCTGAATGAAGGCACACATGCTTATAAATTTATAGTGGATAAAAACTGGATCCTCGATCCGAAGAATAAGGTAACGCGGCCCGATGGCAATGGCAACTTCAATTCCTTCATGAGCCTTGGCGATACCTTGTTTTTCACGCTCAACGGATACACGAATGCGAAAAGCGTAATCCTGAGCGGAAACTTTAATGCATGGAACACGCAGGAGTTGCAGATGACGAAGTCTGCCACAGGATGGAAAATTCCCTATGTATTGCGGCCCGGCACTTATGAATATAAGTTTATTGTTGACGGACAATGGATCACCGATCCGGCCAATCCTGTTACTTCCGGCAGCGGTGACTTGATGAATTCTGTGCGCACCGTTAAAGCCAACTATACTTTTCAATTGCGCAAATATCCCGATGCTAAAAAAGTATATATCAGCGGCAGCTTCAACAATTGGGCGGAGCCGGGCTATCCCATGCAAAAGAACAATGGCATCTGGTCAGCGCCGGTTTACCTGCCGGCCGGAAAATATACTTACAAATATATCGTGGATGGTAACTGGATCATCGATCCGGAAAACCCGTTGTATGATGAAAATGAATATGGCACAGGCAACTCCGTATTGTGGATAGAACCGGAGGAAACATACTACGATAATTGAGTTTTATCCAGCAAGGGTTGTTATCTATTGGAATGTATGATCCACGCTGATGCCGCAGGTGTTACTTCCGTTGATGAATGAAGTCAGCTTTATCAAAATTAAATAGCGTATGAAGCAGCAGCCTGTTCCATCTTAAGTGCAAGTGGTTTCAAATTACAACTAAACCGCTGTCACAGCGAGAAACCATTTTGATCTTAGTGTAACAAAAATGCCCTCAGCGTAAACCGGGGGCATTTTTGTTGAGTGATCAATCTCTCTTACTTCGGAGAGGCCGCTTCTTTGGGTGCTGCTTTTTCCGGTTTGTTTGCATGCAGCTTATTATACATGCCTTCCACCTTTTTGTGCTGCACATTGATAGCTTCCCAGTCTTTGGTCATGGCCTGCACATACTGTTCATGTTGAGCAGCCGGCGTGCTGTCGTAACGGTCGAGCCTGGTTTTGAAATCATTCACCATGCTATTCAGCTTCGCCGCTTCATTGCTGAATTCAGCATTTTTTTCTGATGCCGCTTTGGCGGTGTAGTCCTGCACCTTTGGTTGTATTTCATTCAGGTGCTTCGTGAACTCCTGCTTCTTGGCATCTTTCGATTCCGTTTTTTTTGCCTCTGTAGAAGCCGCAGAGGCCGGTGCCTTTGTTTGGGTTGTTTGTGCAGTGGCATGCATGGTCAGCAATCCGCTGATGGCAACAGCAAACAATGTAATTTTTACGCTTGTGCTTTTCATAAGTTTTTTTTAGGTTAAGATTTAATGTTAGTATGAGCAACCGGATTCAATACATGTGCCATCGCTGTCGAGTCTTAACAAATCTGAAAAACTTTAACGCATTTTAACCTGTCTTAACCTTGACAGACATTAGATGCCACTGATTTTAACTATTCCGATTTTATCCGTTGCCTGCGCTGTAACAAAATAAGATGTAAGCCACTGCCTTTTTCAATGCATACCAGCGATTCAGATCAATAATGGAAAGAAATGGTACATACTTAACTTCACCGTTTGCAATGCAAAACATCATCACCACTAATCCATTAACACGTTTGATCAGGATAATCAGAACAGACGCTGAAAATTCCGATTTCATAGAACTGGTAAAACAGCTTGACGCAGAACTCGTCGTACGCGATGGTGAGGATCACGCATTTTATGCGCAGCTCAATAAAACAGGCACAATAAAACATGTGATCGTTGCCTATGACAACTTCAGCCCCGTTGGTTGTGGTGCCATCAGGAATTATGATGCAAATGTGATGGAAGTAAAACGGATGTATACGGTGCCCGCTGAGCGCGGGAAAGGCATTGCCACCATGCTGCTGCAGGCATTGGAAAAATGGGCGGCAGAACTGTCAGCCGGAAAACTCATCCTCGAGACAGGGAAGAATCAACCGGAAGCAATTGGTCTTTATCATAAGAACCATTACCACCGGATTCCCAACTACGGTCAATATGCAGGGTTGGAAAGCAGTGTATGTTTTGAAAAAATATTACCAGGTTGATTAAATAATGCTGCTTTTTGAGTGAGTTATGAAAGTATCATAACACTGCAGCAACCATCGGGGCTGTTGCTTATGCAGTTCACCGTGCAACAAAGCATTAATTTAACACCATGTAAAGTAATGGCTATCGGCAGCACCGGCCAATCACTTGCCTGCTTCTGGAACAGCCGACGCTTTGTCAAATCAGTTTTATGCCAACAGCCTCCCCGAATTATTTCTGGCAGTATAATACAGACTACTGGTTAAAAAAATTAAACAGTGGCGCATGCGGCCTCAGTGAACAAGCGGCTGCACAGATCCATGCGAAGACCGGCAGACAAAAGAGAGCACAATCTGTTTTCAGTAAAGAAACCAAACTATTCATCGCACAATTCAAGAGCCCGCTCATGCTGCTCCTGATTGGTGCTGTTGTTCTATCTGCATTCCTCGGCGATCCTTCCGATGTTGTCATTATTCTCTTCATCATCCTGTCATCAGGGTTGCTCAGTTTTTTTCAGGAACGCAATGCCGGCAGGGTGGTGGAGAAACTGCAGTCGATGATTTCGCTGCGCTGCAACGTGATACGTGACGGAATAGAGCAGGAAATTGACTCCGTGGCGGTGGTGCCCGGCGATGTTCTCGTATTTAATGCCGGTGATATCATACCCGCGGATTGCCTGATTCTGGAATCGAATGAACTGCATGCCAATGAATCGAGCCTTACAGGCGAATCCTTTCCTGTAAGAAAGCAGGCCGGCACATTACCTGAACAGACGGAACTGCCAAAAAGAACAAACTGTCTTTGGGAAGGGTCGAGTATCGTAAGCGGCAATGCCAAAGCGCTGGCGATTCAAACAGGCAACAACTCCCTGTTTGGAACCATTGTACAAAGTGCTTCCGCTACGGTGGAAACAACCTTCGAAAAGGGCATCAGGGACTTCGGTTTTTTCCTGATGAAGATTACACTGGTGCTCTCCATCTTTATCCTCCTTGTTAACCTGCTCAATCATAAGAGCGTCATGGAATCGGCGCTTTTCGCCCTCGCGCTGGCGGTGGGAATGGCTCCCGAATTACTGCCCGCTATCACCACCATCGCCATGAGTGCAGGCGCCAAACGAATCCTTCAGAAAAAAGTAATCGTAAGAAAACTCACCTCCATTCAAAACCTCGGAGAAGTAAACTTACTCTGCACCGACAAAACCGGTACTATAACGGAAGGCATCATCAGGGTACACGGCCTGGTAAATGGCGGCGGAAGTCACGATGAGTTCGTTGAACAACTTGCAGTATGGAACGCCAGCCTGCAGGCAGGTTATGCCAACCCGATTGATGATGCGCTGAAACAACTTAGCCATGCAGCAGGATCACCGCCACTGAAACTCAGTGAAGTGCCCTATGATTTTATCCGAAAGCGCCTGAGCATTGCCGTAAAAACAGCCGATGAGAAGCTGCTCATCAGTAAGGGCGCCTTCAGGGAAATAGCCGGCATCTGCACCGCCGTCAGATTGCCGGGCAACGTCATCACGCCTCTCCATGAGCACATCGATGCACTGAATATGCTCTTTGAGGAATATAGCGCAAACGGCCTGCGTGCCATCGGCATTGCTTACAAACTGATCACCACAGACAACATCACAAAAGAAGATGAGAGAGACCTGGTTTTTGCCGGATTCATTTTATTACAGGATCCGGTTAAACAGGCTATTGCGGAAACTATTGAATCACTGCAGACATTACATATTGGCCTTAAGATAATTACCGGAGACAATAAGAATGTAGCGAAGTCAATTGCCATGCAAATCGGCATTCCCGATCCGGTAATCATGACGGGCGAAGAGCTTATTAATACCAGCTCTGAAGCGCTTGTTCAGCTGGCGAAGAGGACACACCTTTTTGCGGAGGTGGAACCACAGCAGAAAGAGCGTATTATTCAAGCATTGAGGAAATCTTATACCGTCGCCTATATGGGCGATGGAATCAATGATGTGTCAGCGATTAATGCCGCGGATATCGGTATCTCTGTTGACAATGCTGCTGATGTGGCAAAGGAGGCCGCCGATATTGTGCTGATGGAAAAAGATTTATCAGTATTGGTGGATGGTATTACTGAAGGAAGAAAAACATTTGCGAACACCTTAAAATACCTTTATATCAGCACAGGTTCCACGTTCGGCAACATGTGCAGTGTAGCAGCCGCATCACTTATCCTTCCCTTTTTGCCGATGCTTCCGAAACAAATCCTGCTGACCAATTTCATGACTGATTTTCCATACCTGGCGGTGGCATCTGATAATGTAGATGATGATCAGTTAAAAAAACCGGGGAAATGGAATTTGAGGATGATTCGGACCTACATGCTTGTTTTCGGTATTCAGAGTTCTGTATTTGATGTGATCACTTTCCTGGTTTTATACTATGTTTTACGGGTGAAAGAATCCGCATTTCAAACGGGCTGGTTCATTGAATCTGTCCTTACGGAATTGCTCATCCTTTTTATTATCCGCACACAAAAAAATTTCTTTAAAAGCAGGCCTGCGAGGTCATTGCTGTTGCTCAGTGTAACAGCGCTTGCACTCACCATTGTCTTTCCTTACCTTCCATTCGCTTCGGAAGCCGGCCTTATCCCTTTACCGCTTCCTTTCCTCGGAGCAATTGCCGCCATTGTAGTGGCCTACGTCATTACCGCGGATTTATTAAAAGTCTGGTTTTTTAACCGGTACCAAAACAGCTGATGATAAGGTTAGGACAACCGGTGGTGAATGACCACTTCATTTGCCATACAGACTTTTGATAATGATCACATCGCCGGTTCAGGATATCATCAACTCAATGTGAGCAAGCATGCTTTTCAACAGTTGTGCATAACCGGTGTGGAGATTTTGTGTACAATATCAGGCCGGAAAATTTGCAAAGCGTACAGTGCGTGATGTATGTTTGGTTCACTGATTAAAACATCCGGTCGTTTAGCAATAGACGGCCTTCCGATCGAAAGAAAAGAAGAAGCAGCATCGCAAGGTGAGGCACGGGTTCGAAGGTCAGGGCAGCATAGGGAGCTACGGTTGCTTAGGCTGCGAAAGCGGAATTAATCGAACAGATTGATTCCGCTTTCTTCGTTTTAATACTTACTGTATATTCTCCTGTTTCTCCATCAACATTCCTTAAGTATGTGAAACTTGAGTGATGTTTCATCATGAACTGCTGTGCATCCGCTCTGCATTGATGTGCTTATGTACAATTCATCGTGTGCGTTTATTTACTGTCTATATCAATCCACAGATATCCTGATTTGGTTGTAGACTTCCGTGGTTTTGTATTACATGAAATGGTGCAACTAAAAATCAATTGGATCCTGGCATGATATACGATGATAAACAGGACAGGTCATATTGGTTGGCCGTCATTGTGTATTTTTGCAAAATTCAAATTGTACAATATGTCGAAGTATTTCATCAGGGTGAAACCTGTATTGCTTGCTTTTTCAGCCGCCGCCGTTATCATCAGTGCCGTATGTCTCTCTTTCGGTTTCTTCAGACTACCGCAGGGCGACAATAAAGAATTGCTCGGGCTGGTGATGGGCGGAATAAATGCTGTTCATTATTCACCCCAACCGGTTGATGATGCTTTCTCACAGAAGATTTTCAAAGAGTTTATGGAGCGGGTGGATTACAACAAAAAAATTTTCACGCAGGGTGATGTGGATCAGCTGGCAGCCTATAAAACCAGTATAGACGACGAACTGAAAGACAGTGCCTATGTTTTTTTTGATGCCGTGATGAAGATCTACGACCAACGGGTGGAACAGGCACGCCGGTACAGTATTGAACCGCTGAACAGTCCTATCGATTTCAGTATCGATGAAAGCATAGAGACCGATGGAGATAAACTTGCTTTCGCAGCCGATACCAATGCCTTACGCGAACAGTGGCGGAAGTACATGAAGCTGCAGGTATTACAGCAGTTGCGGACTTCCGAACAGCAACAAAAAAAGGCGCATGAAAAATCGGATACGGTGAAGATCAAACCGTTTGACGTTCTTGAAAAAGAAGCACGTTCAAAAGTGCAGAAGAACAACAAGGATTTCTTTGATCGCCTTGATGAGCTGGAGCGCAGCGACTGGCTGGCTGTTTATATCAATACCATTTCCAACATCGAAGATCCGCACACGGAATATTTTCCGCCGGTGCAAAAGCAAAACTTCGATATTCAGATGACCGGACAGCTGGAGGGAATTGGTGCGCAGTTACAACAAAGAGACGGCGAGATCCGTGTTGCCAGCATTGTTGCCGGCAGTGCCTCCTGGCGGCAAGGGCAGCTGAAAGCCAATGATGTGATACTCAGTGTAGGGCAGGGAGCCGCCGAACCGGTGAGCATTGAAGGGATGCGGCTTGACAAAGCCATTCAGCTGATCCGCGGCAAGAAAGGAACCGAAGTAAGACTCACGGTACGCAAGCCCGACGGATCGCTGGTGATTATTCCCATCGTTCGCGATATCGTGGTACTGGAAGCTACCTATGCAAAATCCGCTATCATCAATTCAGGCGGTAAAAAAATAGGTTATATCCGCCTGCCGGAGTTCTACGCCGACTTTGATCAGAAGGGCGGCAGGAGCTGTGCAGGTGATGTGCAGGCGGAACTGGAGAAGCTGAAAGCCGAAAATGTAACGGGCGTTATACTCGACCTGCGTGATAATGGCGGCGGCTCGTTGCAGGAGGCAGTTAAGCTCGGCGGCTTGTTTATTCCCGGCGGCCCCATCGTTCAGGTTCGTCCACGTGGTTCAAAACCAAATGTCTTATACGACACGGATCCTGCTGTGACCTACAGCGGGCCGCTCACCATCATGGTGAATTATTACAGCGCTTCCGCTTCTGAAATTGTTGCGGCAGCCATGCAGGATTATCACCGCGCTGTGGTAATCGGCAGCAGCAGCACCTACGGAAAAGGAACCGTTCAGAATTTTTTCAACCTCGATGATTTTGTGGCATCAGAAGGTAACGATGCTCCGAAACTGGGTTCATTAAAAATCACCATTCAGAAATTTTATCGCATTAACGGCGGCACTACGCAGCTGAAAGGTGTTACACCGGATATCATAGTTCCTGATCCGTACTCACAGATCACCAATGGAGAAAAAGAAGATCCGTATGCCATCGGATGGGATGAGATCGCACCGGCGAAATACCAGTCGTGGAATACCACTTATGATCTGGCAACCCTGAAAAAGAACAGCCAGCAACGCATGGCCGGCAATCCGCTTTTCCAATTAATAGAAGAAGAGGCTGTCGATTACAAGTACCGGAAAGACCACTCCGTGTATTCGCTCAACTATAAAAAATTCAGCGCACAACAAAGCGAGCTGGATGCGAAGGAAAAGAAGTATGATGCCATTGATGCTGACTCCATGCTCGTTTCCGTTTCCAATCTCGCGGCCGACCTGTCAAAAATAAATGCGGACAGTACGGCGATGGCACGCAACGATCAGTTTCTTAAAAACCTGCGGAAGGACCTTTATCTGTCGGAAGCGACCAAGGTGATGAATGAAATAAAATGATTGCGGCAACCCTGTTGGCCGATATTTAATGGCAACCATTAGTTTCGGAATATTGGAAAATGCCGGGAAGATCCTGCAGTCATTGAACACCGGCGGATAGTGATATGCAGCCTTTTTGTGCAATCGCATCATTGCCTGCTATCTGCCATTCACCTTAATATCCACTCCGCCATTTCCCTGATCCGCCTTATTGATCCGGTAACGGAATGAAAGCATTGCATATCGCCCGATTGTGTTGGATTGCTGCTGCATCAGATAATTCAGTTCACTGGTTTGCGTAATACCTGCATTTTTATCCAGGAGATCAAATACGCTTAACGTTATTGTGCCCCTGTTGGATTTCAGCAGATATCTTGATACTTCCGCCCGGATTAACGGAACCAGTGTGCTTACATCAAACCCGTCCACACCATAATGGTTTACATCGGCATTGAAAGAAAATGTCCACTGCTTCGAAGGCATGTAATGCATTTCAAAAAAATAAGACCAGTTGAAATAATGATAATTCATGGCTGACTGAACAGAATACGCTGCGTTGGTGAGCTCGATTCCGCTGCCCAGCGTCGCGTCAATTTTATCCTTTTTCCGGTTGTCAATGCTAAGGTTTATGCCATGTGTAAAAGAGTTGATGATATTCTTCTCGCTGTTGATGAAGCTGATTCCCCTGCCAAAGTGCTCTTCCAGCGAGAGATGAATATTCAGACCGGCCGGCCGGAAAGGCGTTGAAAAATCAGCGCCGGCAGTTGCGGAATATTCACCCGGCACATTCACCAGCGTCAGCGACTGGCTTAAATCATTTTGTATGGTACGGGAAAAATTGATTTTATCCTTTATATATCCTACCCGCAGTGAGGTGAATAAAGAAGTAAAAGAAAACTGATCAAAAAGCATCCAGGTAGCGGAGAGGTTGGATGCATACTCCGGCTTCAGGCTGCGGTTGCCGGTAAACAGTTGCAGCGGATTGATATTGTTGGTCACAGGCAGCAACTGATTTGCTTCCGGCGCATTGACTGATGCATCATACGAGAACTCCAGCCGCGAACCGCGCCTGATCTCTTTCGATAATGAAATCTGCGGCACAATGTAGATATCGTATTGATGCTGCGCTGCATCATTATCCAGTTTGTCGGAAAGTGTTATGCCTTTTGCGGCCAGTGACAGTCGCCATTGCGTTTTTTTTGAGGAGAACCTCAACGCAACTCCCGGCTGTATCCAGAGATCATTGCGGGCGAATCCGGGGCTGAGTGAATCAACAGGCGTGTCATCCGGTGCCGGCATTCCCTGTTCACGATTCAGTATCTCATGCGTGCCGCCAATCCTGAGTAAAGGCACGAGATAGAACTTGCTGTTCAACTGATGTTGCCAGGAAAAACCGGTCGAATAATCCACGGTACTGTTATGATCATCGCGGTACTGCCTGCTGCTGTCTTCGGCAGCATCCGGAAAATAGGCGGTGAGGTTTTTCCATTCCGAACGGGTAAGTGAGCTTTGTGCCGACGATGTGAGTTCAACCCTGAACACATTTTCGCCGTTCCTGTTTTTGCGCAGATACGTAAGTGTTGCATTCCCCTTTACACTGCCCGTCCGTTCATAGGAAATGCTCTTCAGCAAATTAGTGAGCGAATCTGCCGAGAAGTTTTCAGTCTGTGTGCTGTCATTGATGCGCCTGCCGTTGAATGCCAGGCTGCCATTGGCGAACAGGCGCTGCAGGCTGTCCGGCGCATTCCTGCAGTTGAAGTTGATTCTGTTACCGACACTTAAGCTTTGCTGCAAGGTGCCGGCCGAGGTAGCAAATGTAAAGCCCGGTGCAAAATTCTGCGATAAAGATGTTTGGGAAAGCTGCTTGTCATATCCGTTACCAAGGTAGCTGACATTGATCCTGTTGCCCGGCATTGCTTCATGGGTAAAATTCAGCCCTGCCGCACCGGAGGTGACGAGTCCATTCACCTGCTGGCCGAAATTCAACGGCATGGCATCATCACCTGTTTCCAGCCGCATACCACCACCGTTCATCATGCTGCCAATGCCGCCGTTAAAATCTATGTAATCATTAAACGAGAATCCAAACTGGTTAATGTTGTTCAGCATGCCCAATGCCGCAAACTGATCTGATTTGGTAAACCGGTACAACTTTGCTGCTGCCTGGTAATGTGAAGCCGTGCCTGCACCTGCCGTTACATTGCCAAGCCAGGCGCTTTTCTTATCGTCTTTCAAGAGCAGGTTAATCGTCTTGCTTCTTGAGCCGTCATCAATACCCGTAAAATCAGCTTCTTCAGATTGCTTATCAAAAACCTGCACCTTGCGCACCGCATCTGCCGGCAGATTTTTAGTGGCGACTTTCGGATCGCTGCTGAAGAATTCCTTTCCATCCACCAATACCTGGTTGACTGATTCTCCCTGCGCTTTGATGTTACCGGCCTGATCTACCTGAATGCCGGGAAACTTCTTCAACAGGTCTTCAACACTTGCATCGGGTTGCGTTTTAAAAGCGTAGGTATTGTATTCCAGTGTGTCGCCTTTCAGTTGTAATGGAATGCGTTCTGCCTTCACCTCCACGCTGTCCAGCATAACGGGAAGCGCCGGCACTATCAATACACCAAGATCCTGTTCACTGCCGGCTGTAAGTTCAAGCGGAACAAACCGGGTTTGGTAACCGATGCATGCCAGCTGAAGCAGGTATTTCCCGGGTGATACCTCCCTGATTTCAAAATCACCTGTTGCATTGCTGATGCCGAAATAATCCAATGTTGAATCGGACGGATTAAGAAGTGCGGCGGATACAGAAGCCAGTGCAATGCCGTTTTCATCCATCACCGCACCATGCAGGTTCAGCTGTGCAAACAACGGAGTGGAAAAGAAAAAGAAGAATATGCTTAGTGACCGCTTCATGCAACAGGATCAGTGTTCATTAATCCGGATGATCACATTGCCGCCATTTCCGTTTTCTATTCCCATTTCCTTCAGCTTCTCATCACGTATCTTATTGAATTCCGCTTCGGTCACTTTTTTCCCTTCCTTAGGTTTCACGATCATGGCAGCAGAATCACCCGGCCTGACTTCCACTGCAGTGATAACCCTGTCACCATTATTCACAGAAACCTCCAATACCAGCCCGGGTAATCCGGTAAAGCCTGCCGGGCCTGTAGCAACAGGAATTGAAGCTGTAAACCAGGCGGTGATATTTTTACCATCTTCAATGCGCGTTGCTTCCTGGCATGGATAGTTTAATATGTTTTTCTGATTGCCGGTAATTTTCCAGCCTGTTGATTGGAGGTCTCTTTCAATCAGGAAGAGTCTTTGCATGAAGTCGCGCTGATCAATGCACTTTTTGTTTTTTATATCACAATAGAAGCGGTTATCCGGCGCATCCATTTTTATATGAATGCCCTCACTTCCATCGATTGATTCATGTTCCACCATGGCCGGCTCATTTTCCTTATCCGGATCATTGGCATACAATGACTGGTCAGGCTGAAAGTAGAGCACTGTATATGCCATGCGTTCGTGCGGAAGATTAGGAGGCGGCGGTGCATCGCCCTGAATGTTAAAATGCAGGCTTGTTTTTTCATGGTAATAAACGGTACCTGATGTTTGGGCCATAACAGCGGCGTAAGGAAGAAAAGTGACCAATAAAAAAATCATTTTTTTCATGAGTTAAGGTTTTGCCGTAAAAATATCTGCCCTGCCGTCAACTGCCGGTTAATGGTAACCCAATTAAGGTTAATTAAGGTTAATGACTTACAAAGCCATGGGCTTACGTTTAACTTTGCTTCCACGCAGTGATGGATACGCACAAAAAAATATCGCTCCTGGTCTGGCTGATGGCAGTCAGCGAATTGTTACTCGCACTTTTTGTTTTGCGTTGGTTACAATCGGAATACAACAGTGAAAAAATGCTGTTGCAGAAAAATCTCGCTGACCAATTCCGTGATGCAAGATCAGGGTTAATGGACTCCATCATTTCCAGGCGCTTCATTAATCCGATACTGGAGGAAGGTCTGATACACGACATGCAGGCAAGGCCGGATTCAAACCGTACTGCGGGATCATCCTACCGTATCATCGCCCTCGATACCACGATGGTGTCCACACCACATGACTCCGTGCGAACCAGCATCACGCTGCGGCAGGTGGAGCAGATGGCCGGCAACGAAGAAGTGAATATTCAAATTTCCGGAGACACCATGGACGATCGCCTTTACAGAGGCGTTAAACTTTTTGTTTCCCGTGCAGGCGGAACCAACCGTTTTTTTGATCAGCACCTTGAACTGCGGGACACTGCTTTGCTGAAGAAACTTTTTGAGGATAACCTGAACAGGCAAAAGCTGCCGGTGAAAGTGACATGGCTGAAAGATACCTCTTCCCTGGCCGGTGCTGCACCGTTATTTTATTTCGACAGCCATTTTCCTGATCAGCCATTTGCTGCCGTCATTGAAAATTATTCCGGACTGCTGCTGCAAAAAATCCTTCCGCAGACCGGCTTTGCCCTGTTGCTGTTGCTTATAACGGGTGCCGCATTTCTTTTTGCTTTGCAGAGCCTGCGCAGTCAGCAACAGC
Organism: Chitinophagales bacterium; assembly: GCA_019694975.1. NCBI lineage: Bacteria > Pseudomonadati > Bacteroidota > Chitinophagia > Chitinophagales > Chitinophagales bacterium. The sequence goes on along the minus strand of JAIBAY010000004.1, from coordinate 63,671 downwards.
TGGCCGTGATGAAGGATGATTTCATCAGCAATATGTCGCATGAGCTGAAAACGCCTCTTTCAACTATGCAGGTAGCTGTTGAGGCTATGCAGCAGATGAAGCCGGCAGCGCAAGACGAAAAGCTGGGTGAGTATCTCGGCATTACAGCGCAGGAGTTGACACGGCTCGATGTGCTGCTGAATAAAATTCTGAACAGCCTTCTGCCGGTTCATGCAACAAGCCCTGTACCGTTGCAGGCCGTCGCGCTGAACAGGCTGATTGAACAAACCATACAATCACTCGGCCCCGTGCTGCAACAGCGAAATGTGAAAGTGCATTTCCAGTCAGCACCGGGTGATGTATTCATCCACGGAGACGCGGTGCAGCTGCAGGGGATTCTGAATAATCTTTTTGATAACAGCCTGAAATATGGAATTCAGCAACCCGAAATTTCCATCACATTGTCACAATCGGCTGACAGGGTCACCCTGCTATTCTCCGACAACGGGCCCGGTATTGCAACAGCATATCTTGAAAAGGTATTCGATAAATTTTTCCGCGTACCCTCCGGCAATATCCATGATGTGAAGGGTTATGGACTTGGCCTGCACTATGTTTCGCAGGTGATGAAACAACATCACGGCTCGATTTCCGTAAAGAATCTTGCCGATGGCGGTTGCTGCTTTACATTAATCTTTCCTTTGCTGCCATGAAGACCAAGCTGCTCTATGTGGAAGATGAAGTGAATCTTGGACGCATTGTTTCTGAAACACTGCTGCAACAGGGTTTTGATGTACTGCTTATAAAAGACGGCGCCAAAGTGATTGAAAGCTGCATTTCTTTTTCACCTGACATTTGTGTGCTGGATGTGATGTTACCACACATAGACGGATATGAACTTGGCAAAAAAATACGTGAAAGATTTTCTCAGCTGCCCATCATTTTTCTCACCGCAAAAACACAAACCAATGATGTGGTAAAGGGATTTGAATCGGGTGGAACCGACTATATGCGTAAGCCATTCAGTATGGGTGAACTTATCGCGCGCATAAATAATCAGCTGCAGCTGGTCAACAGGCAAGTTGTTCCTGATGGCAATGAAGAGATTCCATTAAGTGCCTTTACTTTTTATCCGAAAAAACTGGAGTTGCACCGTGACGGTTACGTCATTAAACTTTCTAGCAGGGAAGCTGAAATTTTACAACTCCTCGCCGCACATGTCAACAGGCCGCTGGAACGCAAAATGCTGCTGATGCGCGTCTGGGGCGACGATTCTTTTTTTCATTCCCGGAACCTTGATGTTTATATCCGCAAGTTGCGCGGTTATTTTCAAGAAGACAGCGGCGTTGAAATAATCACCCTGAAAGGAAAAGGGTATCAGTTTATGGTGGAAAAATGAGATGGCAAAACTCAGCCATCGTTGCAACAGTAATGGCTGGATGTATATTAATGTTGGTAAACGACCGGTTTCATCCACTCCCTGCTTTTGCCATTAAATGCATTATCCTGTATGGATACCGTAACGAGGTACATGCCATTTGCTGCATTATTCCATGGTTCCAGCTCTGTGAGTAACACGCCATTAATCAACCTTTCTTCTTTACGGAATATTTCCCGCCCGGTCATGTCTTTCACGCTGATGATTGCATCGAAGTTCAGCATTGCATCATCCAGTGAAAAATAAACCGTAACCAGCTGCCCTGCCGGATTGGGATACAGCAGAAATGTTTCATCCCGTGAGGTAGCACCTTCCAGGATTTCTTTACAGGAATTGGTCACCTTAACACCATCGGAAATTTTTTCGCAACCGTTGCTTTTAGTGACAATAACTTTGTAAGTGCCGGTGGCCGTGGCTGTATATGTTTTTTTGGTCGCACCAGTTATCAGTGTGCTGCCTTTCTTCCACTGATAGCTGAGATCAGATCCGCTGTTTGCCTGCAGCTTCACTGAACCGGTACCGCAGATATCGAGGCTGCTCAGGGGCGTGATGGTGGCAGCCGGTTTGTTCATCGTACTCATGGTGGTTTTCGGCGAAGTGGAAAGGCAACTGAAGCTGTTGCTTTCCGTAACCTGGTAGTCGCCATGTTTGGTGGTTGCATAACTGCTTCCGGTGGCACCGTTGATGGCTGCGCCATTTTTCAGCCATTGATAACTGATGCCGGTTCCGGTATTGGCAACAAACACAACTTCCGTGCTGTTGCAAACGGAAACGGCTCCTGCCGGGCTGATGGTGGCCACAATTTTATAATCATCCACAAGGCCGTTGCAGTCATCGTCAATGCCATTGCACAGATCTGTAGCGCCGGGATGAATCGTTGCTCCTCCGGCCTGGAAACTATCATTGCAGTCAGTGTTATCTGCAACATAACCCATCAGCGAATCTTGCGCATTTGCTACCGCAAACGGATTTCCATAGCCATCATGGTCGGCATCCTGGTAAACAAATACTTCATCGATCAAACCGTTACAATTGTCATCAGCAAAATTGGGCATCTCCGGTGCCCCGGGAAAAACGCCGGCACCTCCGGCATACGGATCATCATTACAATCCGTGCTGTCGGCCGAAAACCCATAAGGCGCTTCGATGGCGACCACTGTTGCCATGGTAGTCCCAAATCCATCCAGGTCGGCATCAACATAAAATACCGAAGTCTCATCCGTCAGTCCGTCACAGTCATCATCCAAACCATTTGCGCGTTCCGCTGCTCCGGGGTGAAACAATGCACCTTCGGATAACGGATCATCATTGCAATCGATGTTGTTGGCCACGTAACCGTTCGTTGCTACGGCCGATCTGATAAACGTTTGCGGATTACCAAATCCGTCACTGTCAGCATCCAGGTAAAATTCAGATTCAAGGCTGCAGTTTTGCAATGACGGATAGATAGTATCATTTGTAGCAAGCCGGATACTGTCGCGTTTCATCCTGTATTGCTGAATGAGGTTTGCATAAGACGGATTCATGATCAGGTTGTGGTTTTCTTCCGGATCAGCAGTAAGGTCAAAAAATTCCTCGGTGAGCGAGCTGCAATAACTGTAGATGTATAAATAATCCATCGATCGTATGGCTTCCCAGTTGTTACCATTATCAGTATAATTCTCGAGAAAAAAATCCTTGCGGTGCACCTGGCCCTCCGCCAGCTGGTGCAGCGATACGCCATCCATATTAAATGTATCGGGAATACCTGCGGCTTCCAGCATGGTTGGCGCAAAATCAATGTTCGCCGCAAACTCATCGGTTACCACGCTGCCGGCAGCAAACCATGCCGGGTAACGGATAAACAGCGGCAGCCGCAATGATTCATCATAAGAGAGTGTTTTTTTCTCAAGATCATGTTCGCCCATCATGTATCCATTATCACTGGAGAAAATAATCAGCGTACTGTCGAGCACATGGATTGAATCGAGATGTGCGAGCAGCCTGTTTACGCTATACTCTGCGGCATGACAGGTTTCATAATAATCGCGTATCGACTGCACGAGTGTGGCGGAATCGCCTTCAAACTGATGGCCTGGATACAGGTAAGATGGAAAATCGCCATGATATGGCTGAAAGTTTTCCGGCACATCAACCGCTGCGAACTGGTACAGGCTGTCTTCTGTGCTGATAGGTTCATAGGGAAGGTGAGGAACACGGTGAAAGAGGCACAGCAGCCATGGCTCTCCCTGCGGCACCTTGTTATCAAGAAAATCAATGGCGAGGTTGGTATAAATCACGGCATCGTGCCCTGTGTAGTTGATCGTACTGCTGTCATTAAAATGGATGGGTGGATCAAGATGTTCATCATCATCTGTTATCGCCCAGTAATCAAAGCCCTGTGGTGTGTCCGGCAGTTTTTTTCCGAGCAGCCATTTTCCGATAAAGCCCGTATAGTAGCCTGCGTCACGAAGAATCGAAGACACATAAGTTAGTCCGGGTTTGGGCGAAGTGCCATTGTCGAACGCACCATGATGATGCGCATACAAACCGGTATACATTGACGCCCTGCTGGGCACACACACGGAGCTTGTTGCGCCCATGAACCGGAAGTTCACTCCTTCTTCAGCAATCCTGTTGATGGAAGGTGTATTAAAAAATGCAGGACCGCCATTCGGCTGAAACATGCCATACCGTGCATCGTCAAGCACTATGACCAGGATATTGGGCTGCTGTGCTGATGCCATGCGACAGTTGCATGCAATCAAGAAAGCGGCACAGGCAAGCATTGTAATATTTTTGATCAGGCTACGGCATTTTCTCTTATTGGCTGCCGGCATTTTTCTATTAATAGCATTATGCGGTGTACCATCATTGAAGTCAATCATATCAGGAATCAGGGTTGTCAGTTAAAGCGCTTGGATGCCATTGTTGAACACTTGCATCCTTTCAATTGCCGGCTGCAGTTACCTCTCCGCATCATCATGCCATGTTAATGCATGAAATCAATGTATGCCTGCAGTGGTCACCGTTGAATTACCACCTGCCGTATCCACTGTAGTTGTTCAGTGTTGTTCTTGCCGTTAATCAATACCTGCAGCACATAACTTCCGTTGGGCAGTGCTTCGGCCGGAATTGAAGTTGTCAGCACCTCATTTACCGGAGCAATGATTTCCTCATACACGGTTTGACCCAGGCTATTCATCAACCGGATGGATGCAACCATCCCGCCGATTGTTGCCGGGATGTTGCACTGACTGAACGGGACGGATATCATGAAGTCTCCATCTGAAGGATTAGGGTAAACGGTAAGCATCTCATCAGGTTTCACCTGGCCGGGAGTAATGAACCGGCATGTTTTAATGACCGTTGCTGCAGGTGAAGTTTTTTTACATCCATTCTTCTTGGTTACTACCACCTTATATACGCCTGCCATGGTTGCCGAATAATTCTGAGCGGTGGCACCATTCACTTTGCTTCCGTCTTTCTTCCATTGATAACTCAGGTTCGCTCCTGCATTGGCCTGCAATAAAACCGAGCCGGATGTACAGATATCCAGGCTGCCGGCAGGAGTGATGATTGCATCAGGCTTGCTGAGTGTATTGATAGTAGTTGGTGGTGCGATGGAATAACAATTAAAACCATTGATTTCTTTCACCTGGTAACTACCCTGCTGACTGGTGGTATAGGAATTACCGGTGGCATTGAGGATTAATACTCCGTCTCTTACCCATTGGTATAAAAGCCCTGCCGTGGTATCGGCAAATAAGGTAACATCGGTACCTTTACATACCTCCACCGTACCGGCAGGTGAAAGTGCAGCCACAAAACTGTTCTCATCTGCCTGGCCATTACAATTATCGTCGAGGAGGTTGCATACATCGGCAGCCAGGGGATTGACATTCGCATTCTGATCATTACAATCGGAATGGTCTGCTACATAACCATCGGGGGCGAACATAGCTAACGTATCCGTCATTAAATCTCCAAAACCATCGCCGTCATTATCAGCATAAAATACGGCTGTTGGTACTTCGGCTGCCAGCTTAACAACCCAGTAATCGCTAAGCCCTTTGTTTGGCTGTGACTTATCGCCATTCATACCGGAACTTGAATGACCGCCAATGATGAATCCACCGTCTGCCGTGCGTGGCACATCATGCAGGCGCTCGTCATTATTAGCGCCGACATCGAGGTCCCAGATTTTATTGCCTGCAGCGTCTGTCCTCACCAGCCAGTAATCTGTCAATCCTTGCGTATCCTGAGATTTATCACCACCGGCATCTGATTCCGACCAGCCGCCAACAATAAAACCTCCATCTTCCAGCTCATAGATGGATTTCCCCTTATCATCAGATGGACCACCTAACCGGTTGTCCCAAAGTTTAACGCCATTGCCATCGGTCTTCACCAGCCAGAAATCATACGCTCCTTTTCCGGCCACAGTGACATCTCCGTTTAATTCCGACCTGGTATAACCAGCCAGCATAAAGCCACCATCATTTGTCTGGTCAAGCGCATACATGTACTCATTGTCATCGCCACCAAAGCGATGATCCCACAACTTCATGCCGTTTGCATCTGCTTTCACCAGCCACATATCGGTTGAACCTTTTCCCGTTTCCGTTACATCAAATCCGGGTGGTGAAATGGTCCAGGCGCCTAAAATATATCCGCCGTCAGCCGTTTGCTGCACTGCATTCAACCGGTCATCATCAGTGCCGCCATAAGATGCATCCCACTGTTTATTGCCAAGGGCATCGGTCTTCACCACCCAGACATCGTATACACCATGATTGTTCTGAGATTTTTCACTCCCTATGGATGACCGTGATTCACCTGCAAGCAGGAATCCGCCGTCAGCCGTTTGTATCATGGCCCGCATCTCATCATCATCAGGTCCGCCGAATCGCTTGTCCCATAATTTAATTCCATTCGCATCTGTTCTTACAATCCAGTAATCACGTCCGCCGCGGCTGGCCTGCGTCTGATCGCCGTTGACATTTGATTGTGTCCATCCTCCCAGCAGGAAGCCATTGTCCGGCGTTTGTAATATGCTGTATAGCTCTTCATTAGAGTTACCCCCAAATCGCCGGTCCCATTGCTTATTGCCCAACGCATCCGTCTTCACGATCCAATAATCATTCAATCCCTGGGAACCCTGTGATTTATCTCCGCCAAGCGGCGAATCAGAGTCACCACCCAGCAGGTAGCCGCCGTCGTTGGTCAGGATGAGCATATACATGTCATCGCTCCTGATATTGCCATAGCTTTTATCCCATTCTTTAACCGGTGCTGTCTGGCTAAAAGCTGATGCAACGCAAATGCATAGCAGGCAACTGATAACCGAATTTGAAAAATGACGATGATGTATCACAAGCTGGCAGGTGTGGTATTGTTCCGGAAGTCATGCAGGCAGGCGGTAAGCAATCAGCAGTTGCCTGTGTTAAAAATAACTGCTTTTTTATATTAAAAATGAAAATTTCATATTGCCTTCATCAGGCATGAAATTGACAGCGAAGCGTCTGATATTTTATAGCCTTAGGATTATTCCGTTTTGAAAGGCGGGAATTGATCCGTGATACGCTTACCATGTGGCATCGGTGCCTTTAAGACAGAAGCTCCTTACCTCAGCCGGCAATTGAATCTTTCTTCCATATTTCCAGATGACGAATTATAGCTTATATTTGCAGCCTGTTTGATTAGAGGGGACCAACGTCCCCTCTTTTATTTTCGATACATGAACCATGATTGACCTGGAAGAACGGATCAGGGAATTGCTGGCAACACTGCTGCCTGAAAAGGACAGCTACCTCGTAGAACTGAAAGTACGAAAAGGGCAGCTCGTGCAGGTATTTGTTGACCGCGACCCGCATATCACCATTGAAGATTGTGCCTGGATCAGCCGCGGGTTGCAAAAGGAGCTCGACAAAGACTTTCCTTTTTCAGCACAACATACACTGGAGGTATCATCGCCCGGCATGGGCGAACCGCTGAAGGTACTGCGGCAATACAAGAAGTGTGTGGGACGGGAAGTTGACGTGCTGTTACTTTCAGGTAGCAAGAAAACAGGTACCCTGCTGTATGCTGATGAAGACAAAATCATCGTGGAAGAAATCAGCGGCAAACTGAAAGACAAGACGCTTTTGCAGACGGAGATTCCCTTTTTACAAATCAAATCAACCAACGTAATCATCAAATTTTAAATTTTAAACCGCTTGCCATGAACAGCCAAGGACTAGTTGAATCATTCTCAGAATTCAAGGATTTTAAAAACATCGACCGGCCCACCATGATGAAGGTGCTGGAAGATGTGTTTCGTACCCTGCTCCGGAAAAAATATGGTTCCGACGATAACTTCGATGTAATTGTAAACACCGAAAAAGGAGATCTTGAAATCTGGCGCCGCCGCACTATTGTGGAAGACGGCACCGTGGAAGATCCTAACATGCAAATTGAACTGAGCGAAGCCATACGCCTCGAGCCCGACTATTCCGTTGGTGAAGAAGCCATTGAAGAAATCACCCTGGAATCATTTGGCCGCCGCGCCATTCTTACTGCCAAACAAACACTGGCATCAAGGGTGTCTGAACTGGAAAAGGAAGAGCTCTATAAAAAATACCAGGATCGTGTGGGCGAAATCATCACCGGTGAGGTATACCAGGTATGGAAAAAAGAAACACTGCTGCTCGATGATGAAGGCAATGAGCTGGTGCTTCCGAAAAACGAACAGATACCCTCCGACTTCTTCAAAAAAGGAGATAACGTGCGGGCTGTGGTGAAAGGGGTTGATATGAAGAACAACACGCCATTGGTTATGCTGTCACGCAGCGACAATGCCTTCCTCGCAAAACTGCTGGAACAGGAAGTGCCGGAAATATTTGACGGACTGATCATGATCAAACGCATCGCGCGTGAGCCGGGCGAACGCGCAAAGGTGGCTGTTGAATCATACGATGACCGTATTGATCCGGTAGGTGCCTGCGTAGGTATGAAGGGTTCCCGCATTCATGGCATCGTGCGCGAACTGCATAATGAGAATATCGACATCATCAACTATACCAACAATACACAGCTTTTCATTACGCGCGCGCTGACACCATCGAAAATTTCCTCCATGGAAATCGATGAAGAAAATAAACGCGCCTATGTGTATCTGAAGCCCGACCAGGTTTCACTGGCTATCGGCAAAGGCGGCCTGAATATCAAACTCGCGAGCAGGATCACCGGCTACAACATCGACGTGTTCCGTGATGTGCAGGATGAAGAGTATGATATTGATCTCGATGAATTCTCAGATGAAATCGATGGCTGGATCATTGATACGCTGAAGGGCATCGGTTGCGACACTGCCAAGAGCGTACTCGAACTGAGCCGCGATGAACTGGTACGCCGCAGCGATCTGGAAGAAGAAACGATCAATGAACTATTACGAATCCTGCGTTCTGAGTTTGACACGGAAGGCAAGAAATAGCATGAAGTAAAGAAGATAAATAATGAATAGCGTGCGTAGCATTTAACCCGCGTAAAGTGGTTTTTTAATTCCATCTTTACCAACAAAATTTTGAGAGGAACAGCAACATAAATGGCTGAAGTAACAACATCAGAAGTACGCATACAGGCCGTCGCCAAAGAACTGAACGTTAGTTGGACACACCTGATTGAGCATCTCCAGAAAAAGGGTTTTACGGTGGAAAGCAAACCCACTATAAAAATCAGCAAGGAAATGCACAACCTGCTATTGCGCGATTTTTCGCAGGACCGTGCAGATAAGCTGCAGGCTGACAAGATCAGCCTCGGCTCCAAAATTTTCGAAAAGGAGAAAGAGAAAGAAGCTGTTGTTACGCCTAGAAAGAAGACGGAACCGGATGCGGAAGTGCTGATTAAAAACCTTCCTCCGGCCGACAAAAAAGCACCGGCTAAGGAATCCACCGAAACTATCACGCCTGCCACAGAGAAGCCGAAGGAACCCGCACCGGAAAAACAAGTGGCGGAACTTTCAAAAACGAAGGTAGAGCAGCTCGAAGGACCTAAAGTGGTGGGCAGCATCGACCTGGAGAAGTTAGATCAGAAAACAAAACCGGAGAAAAAGCGAGCCACGAAAAAGGGAAAAGAAAAGGCAGCGGAAGAAACCGATGCCACCGTTGCTCCCATAGAACAGTTGCCGGCTGCTGAAACACCTGTTGCCGACACGACGACACCTGATCTGCCTGCCGCAGATGCTGAAAAAGAAGCTGTATCACCGGCTGCTGAAACTAAAACGGATACGCCTTCCGTGGAAGTGAGAAAGACGGAATATGGTAAGCTCGACGGGCCCAAGGTAATCGGCAAGTTAGATCTGGATGCTATTAAGAGCAAACCGGCCGATTATTCCGATATCATTAAGGCAGGAAAAGAAAAACGTAAACGCAAGCGTATCTATACATCCGACAAACCGGATGCAGCAAAACCCGGCTCGTCAGCTACACCGCTGGCACCTCGCGGCGACAGGCCGATGATTAAAAGAGACGATCGCCGTCCGCCATTGCGCCGTGATGCAGGCAAGCGTACACCACTCACACCGAATGAACCGCAGGAGGTATCCACCAAAGAGATACAGGAGAAGATACGGGAAACCATGGCACGCCTCAGTGGCACCACGAAGGGTAAGAGTGCAAAAGCAAAGTATCGCCGTCTGAAGCGGGAAGAAGCCGCAACAGGCACCGAAGAAGTGCTCGATGGAAAAAAAGTGATTCATGTCACCGAATTTATTCCGGTGGCGGAACTGGCCAACCTCCTGAATGTGCCGGTTACGGAAGTCATCAAAACCTGCCTTAACCTTGGTATCATCGTATCCATCAATCAGCGTCTTGACGCTGAAATAATCGAACTGGTTTCGCATGAATTCGGAACAGATGTACAGTTTATCAGTATTGAAGAACAGGATGAATTTGATGAAGAGGAGGAAGATGATCCGGAAGATCTGCGGCCGCGTGCACCTATCGTAACGATTATGGGACACGTTGATCATGGCAAAACCTCTTTGCTCGATTATATCCGGCAAACCAATGTGGTAGCCGGTGAAAAAGGTGGTATCACGCAGCATATCGGCGCTTATGAAGTAATTCTTCCTAACGGGAAACGTATCACGTTTCTCGATACACCCGGCCATGAAGCTTTTACCGCGATGCGTGCGCGCGGTGCCAAGATCACTGATGTTGCGGTGATAGTTATATCAGCCGATGACAGTGTGATGCCGCAGACGAAAGAAGCCATCAGTCATGCACAGGCTGCCGGCGTGCCGATGATTTTTGCTTTCAACAAGATGGATAAACCGGGTGCCAACGCTGAAAAAATAAGGGAACAGCTTGCAGGAATGAATATACTGGTAGAAGAGTGGGGCGGTAAATTCCAGTCACAGGAAATATCAGCCAAGCAGGGAACCGGCGTTGACAGCCTGCTCGAAAAAATCTTGCTAGAGGCGGAACTGCTCGATGTGAAAGCCAATCCTGATAAGTTTTCCAGCGGAACGGTTATAGAAGCAACACTCGACAAAGGCCGCGGTTATGTGGCCACCTTGCTTGTACAGGAAGGAACCTTAAATACCGGCGACCTGATTGTTGCGGGCAGTCACTTTGGTAAAATCAAAGCGATGTTCAATGAGCGCGGGCTACGCATGAAGACTGCAGGGCCATCCTCTCCGGTGCTCGTGCTCGGACTTGATGGCGCTCCGCAGGCAGGCGAAAAGTTTAAGGAATTTGATGATGAGCAGGAAGCCAAACAAGTAGCCTATAAACGCCAGCAGATCCTTCGCGAACAAGGCATCCGTACCAAGAAACATATCACCCTGGATGAAATAGGGCGCCGTCTGGCACTCGGTAACTTCAAGGAATTGAATGTAATCGTGAAGGCAGACTTCGATGGTTCCGTAGAAGCACTCACGGATTCATTGCAGAAACTGTCGACCGCGGAAATTGTGGTGAATGTAGTACACAAAGCCGTAGGGCAGATCACGGAATCTGATGTGTTGCTGGCTTCCGCATCTGATGCCATCATCATCGGCTTCCAGGTACGCCCTTCACAAAGTGCCCGTAAGATTGCAGAGAAGGAAAATATTGAAATCCGCCTTTACTCGATCATCTACGATGCCATTGATGAACTGAAGAGTGCAATGGAAGGTATGCTGGAGCCAAAGATCGAAGAGAAGATCGTCGGTTATGCCGATGTGCGCGATGTGTTTAAAGTGACCAAGGTGGGAACGGTTGCCGGCTGCTTCATGACGGAAGGGAAAATCACACGGCATACAAAGGTGCGCCTCATCCGCGACGGTATTGTAATTTATTCCGGCGAACTGGCATCACTTAAACGCTTTAAAGATGACGTGAAAGATGTCACCAGCGGGCAGGAATGTGGTATTGCCATCAAGAACTTCAATGATATCAAAGCAGGTGATGTGATTGAAGGGTATGAAGAAACAGAGGTTAAGCGGACATTGTAGCGGAAAAAGATGCTGTAGGCTTTTACCGTTGCCCCTGCCGCGCGATTTGTTCTCTGTTTATTTCCGTTGATGGTACCAGGTTCAGATTCACCTTCGTTGCACCCTATTTGCTTTGCTTCGCCAGTTGCCCCGGGCAGTATCCAAAATGCTGTTCCTGAGAAAAAAGTTAGTCACTTTTCCTAGGCGTTTAAACGGGTATCCGTCATTCAAAAATCACCTTTCTCAAAATCACTTCTCCCTGCTTTGACTGGCCTGGTTCAGTTATCACCACTTTCAGAAAATAAAATCCGGCACTCAACCCATCGCGCTCCAACAGGATGTTGTGCGTGCCGGCATTAAGCTTACCGTCTAAGATGGTCTGCTTTTTACTGCCTGTGCCATCATACAGTGTTATCAGTATGCTGGCATCACGGATCATGGTAACGGACACCGTGGCCGATGTTTGCACCGGATTCGGATTTACCATCACGGATGTTTGCATTTGCCCGGCCTCAGTGCTCATCTTGCAACTGGTGTACACTACGGTAGCCTTCGAGGTATTCGAACATCCCGCACTATTCGTCACCTTCACTTTATATTCACCTGTTACAGTAGCATGATAGGTCTGAGCTGTTGCACCAGCGATGTTTGTTCCGTTAAGTTTCCACTGATATGTCTGGTTCGCGCCCGGGCTCGCCTGCAGATCAACAAATCCGGAAGTGCAGATGTCGAGGTTACCCAAGGCTGAGATCTTTGCCTTGGGAGAAGGATTTACCGTCACGGTAACAGGCGAACAAGTTGCTGCAATGGCACAGCCGCCTTCACCGAGTACGTAGTATTTAGTTGTTACATCAGGGGCAACTGAGACAGAAGTTCCGCTGCCGGCTACTGTTCCGCCACAGCTTTCAACATACCATGTCCAACTTGTTGCATCATTAAGCGTGCCTTCTACCTGCAGCGTGGTGGTGATGCCTTTACAGATAGGTGTGGCTGATGCACTGACGGAAGTAATCACCGGCATGTTGCATCCTGAAGTAAAATATACGGAAGCAGCATAACCGGACGAATCTGTTTTAGCAGGGTTACAATATGTCTGTGCCTGCACTTCATACAAAGTATTGGAAATATTATTGGTGAACTTTTTAAAATTTACGGGAGCGGTTGCAGATACATAACTCCAGGTTGAAGTGCCTACCGGTCGTTTCCTGATGCGATAGCTGTATGCATTGCTGCTGCCGGTCCAATGCAATATCGCTGTGGTGGATGAAATGTCGGTGATGTATAAATAGAGCGGCATAGCGCATTGGCTGCCGGCAGATAAAGCCGGCGTAAAATCCCAGCAGTCATTTTCTGCAGCGGCTGCGCTCCGTCCGGTAGTAATGTATCCTTTGCCTGTTATCGAAAATGCCGCTGCATTGACGCGGCCGGCTCCGCCAAAATCAGTTTGTTGTAACCAGCTGTCTGATTGAGCATCATACTCCCAGATATCGCTGCAATAGCCAGTGGTTCCATAACCGGTTGCAATGTATCCTTTGATGACGGAAAAAGCTACCGCTCCATAGCGCGCTGTGCCGGCGAAATCCGCCTTCATCTGCCAGATATCAGCGACAGGATCATATTCCCAAAAATCCTTCTTATACAATGATCCTTCCAGGCCAGTTCCTGCATATCCCTTTCCATCCATGGAAAATGCCGCAGCCGAATAGCGGCCACTTCCTCCAAAATCCGCCTTTTGCAACCAGCTGTCGGTAAGCGGATCATACTGCCAGAAATCTTTTCTGTAAGCCGCGCCATCCGTACCTGCACCTATATAGCCTTTGCCACCGGCAGCAAAGCCAAATGCGGCGCCCCTGGCTGTTCCGCCGAAATCGGCTTTCTGTAACCACTTGTTAAATGCAGGATCATATTCCCAAAAGTCTTTTCTGAAAACAATATCAGCACCGGTACCGATATACCCTTTGCTTCCAATGCAAAAGCCAACAGCAAGATGCCTGGCTGTACCCCCGAAATCGGCTTTTTGTGTCCATACATCTGTTGCCGGGTCATATTCCCAGAAATCATTAAAATAATGTTCGGTTCCATCATATAGGAAACCGGTGCCGAGATAACCCTTGTTGCTGATAGAAAATGCAACGGCACCAAGCCGTGCTGTACCTGCAAAATCATTTTTCGGTAAGGAAGTAGTTTGTCCCTGAGCCAAGATGGTGAAGAAGCCCAGTAAAACTGTTAAAACTTTTTTCATGATACTGCTTTTGTTGGGTGAGTGAGTTGCCGCGGCAACTACCGCAACTTTTCACCACAAAAGTCATTCAGTCATGCTGCGTAATCAATCCCATAAAAGTGGACGTTGAGCCGTACGATAAGGATTAAATGGATTGGCGATTGAATGGTTTCAATGGCAATAGACCGCTGATTTGCCGTTGAATAACCTCAACGGCAATGGATAACGGTATGATCAATTTCACCTCTTATCATTATACCCGGATTAATTGCTGCCGAAATGCTTTTGATACAACATCCATATGTGTTCATCCATTAAAAATTAGTCACAATGTTATCCCTTGCCGCCGGTTTCAACCGGTGGCAACATGCAACATCAGGCCACAACAATGACAATTCAATTAATATACCTTTGTTCATACATAAACCTTACGTCATGTTTCAGCATTCCATATTCAGCCCCGGCAGATTTCCGTCGCAATGTGCTCTTGTTTTGCTTTTGTTGTTTGCAGCCTGTAATACAGCAGAGAAAAAAACGACCCTGGAAAATTCCGAAGCGGCATTCAGCGCCTTCAGTGAAAGATTCCTGGATGCCTATTGGAAACAGAATCCCGCAGCAGCCATCAGTGTCGGTTATGGGAAATATTACGACTTGCTGAAGGTGCCCGACAGTACAGCATTTGCCGGTGATGTGGCGTTTTCGCGGCAGTATCTTGATTCTTTGAAGCAGTTTAATTACGACCTCCTTGCCGACAAGAACAAGATTGACTACAAAATAATGGAGAACCAGTTGCACAGCACTATCTGGTACATTGACACTTTTAAAATACAGGAATGGGATCCTTCAGCCTATAATCTCAGCAATGAATGCTATGAAATCATCCACCAGGATTATGCTCCGCTGAACGAACGGTTGCAAATGCTTTCCAGCCACCTGAAAGAGGCTGGTAAATATTTTGCCGTTGCCCTTCGCATGATTCACCAGCCAACTAAAGAATATACAGCGCTCGCCATCCATCAGAATACCGGTGGCCTGGATATTTTCGGACCATCCTTGTCGGACTCCATCAGGGCATCCACACTTAGCCAGGCAGACAAAGACACTTTGCAAAAACGGGTTGACCTCGCTGTCGCTGCTATTAAAAATTATGTGAGTGCATTGAATGTTATGCTGGCAGATAAAAAAACAACGTTCAGGAGTTTCCGCATCGGCGAAGCGCTGTACGACAGTAAATTCAAATATGATATAGTTACGGATTACCGGCCGAAGGAAATTTATGCGCTGGCCGTGGCAGCCAAACAGCAATATCACCACGAAATGTTTGCGATTGCCAATCAGCTCTGGCCAAAATACTGTGGCACGAAAACAAAGCCGGCAGACAGCCTGCTGCTGATCAGGACCGTGATTGACGCCGTCTCCTTACACCATGCAGCACCGGAAGATTTTGTTGATACCATTAAAAAGCAAATCGCCGCGCTCGAGCGGTTCATCATCAGGCAGGATCTTTTCAACTACGACACCGCTTATCCGCTGCAGGTGCGTATCATGCCTGCCTATATGAGCGGCGTTTCCCTGGCCAGTGCCAGCCAGGCACCGCCCTATCAAAAAAACGCCGTGACCTATTACAACATTGCCGACCTAACCGCCGTGCCCCGTGAACGTGCGGAAAGCCAGTTGCGCGAAAACAATTACTGGATGCTCAGTATCCTTTCCATTCACGAAGGCATTCCCGGTCATTGCCTGCAAGGTGTGTACAACAGTAAATCGCCGGATGTGTTAAAGGCCGTTTTTGCCAATGGCGCTATGGTGGAAGGATGGGCCGTATATACCGAACGCATGATGCTGGAGAACGGATGGAAGAAAAATGAACCGGAAATGTGGCTCATGTTTTACAAGTGGAGCCTGCGCGAATGCTGTAACGTGATTATTGATTACAACATGCAATGCACTGACTATTCAAAAGATGATTTTGTGAACCTGCTGACCAAAGAAGCTTTCCAGGAAAGTGCACAGGTAGAAGAGAAATATCACCGTGCCATGGTGTCGCAGGTGCAACTGTGTTCCTATTTTACCGGCAGCACAGAGATCAATGCATTGCGTGAACGATACCGGCAACAGCAGGGCAGCGCTTACTCGCTGAAAGATTTTCATGAAAAATTTCTCAGCTACGGAAGTGCTCCGGTAAAATTTATTGCCGAGCTGATGACCGGAGAGTGACAAGAAGCAACGGTGTGCCGTGCAGCATTCATTTTTTCATCCACCATTTCCAGTTTAAACAACCACTTGTGAAACATTGCTGTGTAACCCTGCTGTTTATCCTTTACAGTTCGCTCTCATCTGCGCAATACTGGACACAAAAAACAGATTTCGGCGGTGCTGCCAGAAGGTCTTCCATGGCATTTTCCATTGGCAATAAGGGTTATCTTGGTTGTGGCTATAACAGTAACTTTTATAAAGATCTTTGGGAATATGATCCCATGACAGATATATGGACTCAAAAGGCCGACTTTGGCGGAACAGCACGGTTTGCCGGTGTTGCCTTTGCTGTCGGAGGCAAAGGGTATATGGGCACCGGATATGATGTAAACAACAACTTCAACACCGCAGATTTCTGGTGTTATGATCCGCAAAGCAATGCATGGTCGCAGGTGTCAGCCATGCCCGTTGCCAGGAGATATGCCGTTGCATTCGCTGTCGGCAATACCGGTTATGTGGGCACAGGTGTGGGAGATGCCGGTTATCTCAACGATTTCTGGGCTTATGATCCCTCCACTGATACATGGACACAAAAACCGGATTTCCCCGGCGCACCACGATATGAATGTGTGGCCTTCGCAGTTTCCGGATACGGATATATTGGCGTTGGTGCATTTGCCGGAACACTATACAACGACTTCTATGAATACGCTCCCGAATCATCCACCTGGACACAGAGAGCAGATTATCCGGGTAATGGAAAAGATGCCTGTTTTGGTTTCGGATTAAAAGATAAAGGATATATCGGCGGGGGCAGCAATCAACAGTCATGGTTCAATGACTTCTGGGAATGGGACCAATCTTCCGATAGCTGGACAACGTTAGCAGATTTTCCGGGATCGTTGCGCGCTTTCGGAACCGGAATGGAAATACAATCGAAAGGCTATATGGGAATGGGTGAAGGGAATGGTTATTATCATGACTGGTGGGAATATACGCCAGACAGCACTTTCGGAACAGCCACTAATGATATAGTGCAAAATGAATTTATAGAGATGCCTGTTTTGATACATGAAGGTTCTATCGAAATTACTTTTCAGCTACAACAAACGTCGCGGCTATTGCTTGCCGGCATGAATGGCATGATGTACTATTCCACTGACCTGGTAAAAGGAAAAAACCGGTGCAGCATTTCCATTAAAGATTTAGATACCGGCATTTATTGCTATTGTGTTTATCGTTCGGGAAAAATGATTGCTTCCGGGAAAATGATCGTGGCCAGGTGAGGTCATATAAAAAAAATGTGCAAACATTCCTCGCAGACAAACCATGAAGGCATTGACGCTGAAGATCGTTTTTCCGCTTACGGTTATTTCCTTCGCCGTGTTTACGAAGTGGTGGTATGCTTTGCCTGTTGATGCGCGCGATACACTGTTCTGGGGTTTTCCGTTCGCGTATGTCGGCGAAGGATGGCATACTTCCATGTCGTTGCAGTTTTTTCTGCTTGAATTATTCATCGACCTGTTTATTTACTTTTTGTGTTGGTGCACGATAGTATTCTGTTTGAACATCCTGGCACCGAAAATCAAACCGCATAAAGTGCTTACACAATTATTGTGGCTGTTAGCGATAGTCACCATTGCCGGTTACGCTATCATCATCCGGAGTTCCGACAGTGTTTTCCACTTAAGGAGACCATACGACATGGAAATAATGGACAGCGGCTGCAAATTTATCTGGCAATCCACCAAACGGCCAGAGTACTATCAGTATCATCCTGATCCAAACAAGCTATGAAGCAAGCTATGTTTTTCTAAGGATGAAACAGTACTCTTCTGAGCTGTAACCTTCTTCAAAAATGAATATCGCGCCAGCATAAAATCATCCTGTAAAAAATTCAACGCCTGAATCATGCTGCCAGCGATCTCAAAACAGGCAATCAATGCGGTTATGCCGGATTTATTTCGGCATCTGTCAATGACTTGAAGAGAGCCAGATCAACCGGACAGGATGACTACAAGTATTTTATGATAGCTTCTTGTGATGCTTACCTGTAACATGATCTGCCTGCAACATCATTTATTCCACCAGTACATACTGCTTTGTGCACAATTGTAAAACGGCCTTAGCCTTCCTTTACATGGCACATTCCGCTCCTGATGTAATGGCCGCGTTTACGGAATGCTTGCCTGAATTTTATTAAGTTGCAGCATAGAGTACAAAACACATGCGCACTGTTTTTCAATTCGCCTTCATTACGGTTTGCCTGCTGCTGCCCGCAGCGGGCTTTTCACCAACCGTTGCGCAGGAACTGACCGATGCAGAAAAATACCGTATGGAATATCAAAGCGCAACCGACGATACGATGCGCATCAATGCCCTCAGGAAGCTGGGGACCACCTATGCAAACACGCATCCCGACAGTGCTATTCTGCTAACCCGCCAAGCGCTTGCCGCCGCAAAGCAAGCAGCATGGACGAAAGGGATCGCACAATGCGGCCTGAACCTTGGTGTCTACTTTCAAAATATCACCGCCTACGACAGTTCTCTCGCCTATACCAACCTTGCGCTGGAAGCTGCGCTGAAGCTGAATGATAATAACCGGCTGGCACTGATTTATATCAACAGGGCAACCATGCTGACCATCACCGCCCGGTATGAAGCTGCCTTTGCCGATTTGATGCAGGCAATTAAATTAAGTGAAGCCGAAAAGAATAAAGACCGGCTGGCACGTGCAAGCATCACGATGTCGCAGCTTTACATGTACCAGGAAAACTGGACAGCTGCATTGCCCTGGACGGAAAAAGCGCTTGCGTTGCAAACGGAGTTAGGCAATGAACAACAAATCGGTGTATGCAAGCTCAACCTGGGCGGCATATACCTGAAGCTGGGAGACAAAGATGCGGCTGAAACAACACTGCTCGATGCGCTTCGTATCGCCGAGCATAACAGTGACTTCGAAGGAATCGCCAACACCGCCATATCACTCTCTGAAGTTTACCATGAAACAGGCAACCGGCCACTGGCCATCAGCTACCTTAAAAAGTCGGTGGCAGCTTCAGCACAAATCGGCAATATGAACCTGCTGTCCACCGCGTCGTATAACCTTGGTAACCTCTATTTTGAAACAGGTGATCATAAGCAGGCGCTGCAGTCATTTTCAGCGGGCCTTGAATCCGTGAAGGGAATAAAAGAACAGGAATACGAACAACTCAACTGCCTTGAAGGAATCGCCAGGGCACAGTCTGCGGCAGGTGATTACAAAAGTGCTTATGCTGCACTGGCACAGGCCATGTTATTGAAAGACTCGGTAAATCAACGGCTGCAAAACAGGAAGTTGCTCGAGTTGCAGGCACAGTTTGAAACAGAACAGAAAGACAAAGCCATTGTATTACTGAACAAAGACAAGCTGCTTCAGGCGGAAGAAGTGCGCCGTCAGCGCGAACTGAAAAATATATTTATTGCCGGTGCACTACTGCTGCTGCTGATTGCTGCCCTGCTTTGGAACCGCTTCGTCATCAAACAACGCAGTGCCCGGGAACTTGCCGCTAAAAATATCCTGATAGAACAGGCCCGGCAACGTGCCGAAAAAAGTGAACAGTTCAAGTCGCAGTTCCTGGCCAACATGAGTCATGAGATCCGCACACCGATGAATGCCGTGATAGGCATGACGAACCTGCTGCTCGATGAACCGCAGGATGAAAAGAACCGCCACTATCTCTCCGTTATCAAACATGCTTCGGAAAACCTGCTGGTCATCATTAATGATATACTTGATCTCTCCAAGCTGGAAGCCGGCAGGATGGTAGCGGAAAAAATTCCATTCGTATTGCAGGAGATGGTTACCAGTGTAAGCGACACCTTGCAGCTGAAAGCGGATGAAAAAGGGCTGCTGTTCAGCACCGCAATAGCCGGCGATGTTCCTCCCGTACTGCTCGGTGACCCTTCGAGGCTTTCACAGGTTTTGTTAAACCTTGCAGGCAATGCAATCAAATTTACGGAAGCCGGCAGTGTAACGATTACCATTGAGAGGCCGGAGAAAAATGCAGCGCCGGTTTCCGGAAGCGGGCTTGTTGCCCTGCGCTTTTCGGTGACAGACACCGGTATCGGCATAGAACCGGAGAAGCGCCTGAAAATATTTGAAAGCTTCACGCAAGCCAATACAACTGATACACGCAGATACGGCGGCACAGGTCTCGGGCTCACCATCTCAAAAAACCTGGTGGAAATACTCGGTGGAAAACTGGAATTGGAGAGTGAGCCCGGGGCCGGTTCTGTTTTTTCGTTTGTGTTGCACATGGAACCGGCATCAGACGCGCAGCTGCATTCCTTTCAGCACCCGCAAGAAGGATATTCTGCAGATGATCTGTTCGGATTAAAAATTCTGCTGGCGGAAGACAATGAACATAATCAGATGGTGGCGGTGGATACCCTGAAAAAAATGATTCCGGAAGTGGAAATTAAAGTGGTGAATAATGGAAAGGAAGTGTTAGGCCTGCTAAGAAAGTACCAGGCGGAAAATGAGACAACTCCGGAGAAGCCGGCATTCTTCGACCTCATACTCATGGATATTCAGATGCCGGAAATGAACGGCTATGAAACAACAGAAATCATCAGGTCTGCCTTTCCTCCACCGCTTTCACAGGTGCCCATCATCGCCCTTACGGCCAGTGTTATCCGCAGCGACTTGAAGAAATGCCTGGAGGCCGGCATGAATAGTTATGTGGCCAAGCCATTCAGGAAAGAAGAGTTGCTGCAGGAGATTGGAAAAGTAATGCACCGCAATGCGATACAAATGACGCATGAAACGCAACCATCAATACTGGAGCATGAAACAAAAGGCAAGGACACCTTGCCACATGCATTCGCTGCGGCCGGAAGCATTGACCTCACACGCCTGCGTGATATATGTGATAATGATCCGGTGAAGCAGCAGGAATATTTCAGTCAGTTTCTGCGACTCGTACCGGAAAGGATACAACAATTGAAAACAGTATCCGCTGCGCAGGACCGTGAAAGCATCTGTGAGGCGGCACACCGGCTGAAACCACAGTTAAGTTTTTTCGAAATGAAAAAAGAAGTGCTGATCTTGCATGAAATTGAAACCAGGGCAATGGCGCTTACCGCGCAGGAACTGGAAGGCCTGATCACACAACTCAGCGAAGGTTGTAACTTGGCAGTAAGCAGGATTGAAAAGGAGCTTGAGAAAATTTTATGATCGGAAGAAAATAATCCCGGCATTAACTGTTGTCATAAAAAAAATGTCATCCGCGTAACATCAGCACTTACCGCGTAACTGATACGATATGAGCATTTACAAAGCCATTATTATTGATGATGATGAATTTACGCGCAAATCGCTGCAAGACTACCTGCAGCTTTTCTTTACCGATCTGCAGCTGGTAGCCAACTGCAGCGATGCCGCTTCAGGATTGCAGGCTATTGCACGCCATCAGCCCAATTTGGTATTTCTCGATATTGAGATGCCAGGCGGCAGCGGCTTCGATATGCTCAACAGGATTGATCCGGTTTCCTTTGAAATTATTTTTATCACCTCCTTTGATCATTATGCCATCAGGGCTATCCGCTACAGCGCACTTGACTACCTGCTGAAACCCATCAACCCGGATGAACTGAAGAATGCCGTGCAACGATTCAGGGATAAGAAAGGGAGTGCCCATACACCCGTTCCTGTTTTGCAGAATTTTATCAGCAACCTCCGCGCGAAAACAACCGATGACTTTAAGCTGGCCATCGCCACCACGGAAGGCACCCTCTTTCTTCCGATACAGGAGATAATACGGCTCGAAGCCGATGGCAGCTATACCCTGTTTCACTTGCGCGGGCATAAAAAGCTTTTGGCATCACGCACGCTGAAAGACTTTGCCGACCTGCTCGATGAACACCGTTTTCTGCGCGTGCACAAATCGCATCTCGTAAACAGGCGCTATGTGCGCAGCATCCTGAATACACACCGGCTCCTGATGGAAGATGACATGGAAGTGGACGTATCAAGGAGAAAATGGGAAGAAGTGAAAAACAAGCTGAAGGAATCGGCTTAATGATATCTTAGCGCTCAGTCCGTACGCACTGCTTTTACGCTAACGCTTTACCATTTAACTGGCTGATATCATGCATCAACTCTTTCATACCATTATAGCCGTCCTGCTGCTTTCTTTATCTGCCTGTCATGTTGCCAATAATGAACCACAACATAAACCGGAAAACACCTCCGGCACGCTTTTCATCATCGGCGGCGGCGACCGTGATGATACGCTGATGCAGCAAATGATCATACTGTCGGGATGGAAACAGGGAGACCTCATGACAGCCATTACACTGCCAAGTACCTATGACAGTTCCTACTTCTGGATCAATGATCAGCTGCAGCGCATGACCGGGCAACGATGCGTGAAGTTTGACTCCGCGGCCATACAGGATGTTGCGAAACTTGATTCGCTGAAGCGTTCCAAAATCATCTTTATCGGCGGCGGTGATCAGCTGCGGATGATGCAGCTGATTGCGGGCAGCACGGTGAAAGCAACCATACAGCAGGCGTACCGGATGGGAGCAACTGTTGGTGGCACGAGCGCCGGTGCTGCTATTATGAGCAGCCTGATGATTACCGGCAATCAGCTGATGGATACCGCATATGCGCCTACCTTTCCGGTGCTGCTCGATTCCAACATCGAGCTGAAAGAAGGCCTGGGCCTGCTCGACAGCGTAATCGTTGATATGCACTTCATTGCGCGAAGCCGTTATAACCGTTTGTTTTCCGCTGTGATCAGCCATCCGCATTATCAGTGTATCGGCATTGATGAAGCTACAGCCATCATTGTACACGATGACTCTGCGACGGTAACCGGCCTCAGTGAAGTGCTGGTGATAGAAACACCCGATCAGATCCGTAAAGGAAAAAATCACCTCGTTGGCGCCAATGATATTGATGTATCCGTTTATCTGCCGGGTGAAAAATTCAGCATTAAGAAGTGAGGTGGTTGTGTTGCAGATCAATTTTCAGTGAATCCGGCCGTTCATGAAATCAATGTATTCTTCATCATTGATATTTTTCCCGTTTTGCCGAAACATCCGCTCTTCATCTCAATCGATAATCACCACCGAACCAATGTATAAAATTTGATCTGCCGTGACTTTAATCAGGTAGGTTCCGGCCGGCATCACTGCATGCGCTAAAATGGGTTGATGCAGCATTCCGTCTTTAATGGTTGCCTCCGCAGCATATACCGTCTGTCCGTAGTAATTGATCACACTGATGCTGACTGCACCTTCATACTGTTGCGGAAGCTGCAGGTCCGCATAAAAAATTCCGTCAGCCGGATTGGGGTAAATATTAATTCCGGCTATCGCTGTCGCTTCAACGCCATCAAGCCGGCATCCTGCAACGGTTTTTTTGCCGGAAAAATCAGAACAGCCATTTGCCGTGGTGGCAAGGTATTTATACTTTCCTGCAACAGCAGCGGTAAAGCTCTCGCCGGTAGCACCGGCTATTACCGCATTATTTAAGTACCACTGATAGGTATAGCCGGCATTCACTTTCGCATTAAGCTGTACAGAACCGGTGCTGCATATATTCAGATCGCCTGTAACGGTAATCTTTGCGTTTGCGCCTGCATAATTCTGTAACGTAGTTACAGGAGATGCTTTGGTGCAGCCTGCGTTATTAGTGACCATCACCACATAACCGCCTGCTGACACAGCATTATATTCACTGCCTGTAGCACCTGTGACCGGTAGGCCTTCATACATCCATTGATAGGTGAAATCATTACCCGTGTTCGCTTTCAGCAATAGCGGCAAACCAGGACAAAGCTTAATGGTTCCGGCAGGTGTTATGGTTGATTTGGGTAATGCCTTACTGTTGACCGTTGTGCCTGGTGATAGCTGGCTGCAGCTGCCCGATGTGATCAGTACGGAATAGGTGCCGTCTTCGGTGGCAATGTAAGCAGCATCGGTTGCGCCATTTATAGCAGTGCCGTCTTTGATCCATTGATAACCGACGCTTGTGCTGACTTCCGCCTGCAACAATTGTCCAGATCCGGCACATATCGTGATGTTTCCCGTAGGGGAGATAACCGCCGGCACCACCTCCTCATCAACCTGTGTATCACAATCATCGTCAAGGCTGTTGCAGACTTCGGTGGCGCCCGGGAAAATTGTGGCCGCTCCATCATTGCAGTCTGCTGTGTTGGTGGCATAGCCTGATGGCGGGGTGGACTGGCAGGTGCTGATGAATCCTTCTTCTCTGCCATAGCCATCGGCATCATCATCCGGGTAATAAATAATCTGCACAAGTCCGTCATCGGATTGCATATTGCAATCATCATCGGCGTCATTGCAGGTTTCTGATGCGCCGGGATGTATGCCGGCATCGGCATCATTGCAATCGGTAGTATCCATAGAATAACCGGCAGGCAGCACACAGGAATAGGTTGTTTCATTCTTATTGCCATAGCCGTCAGCATCTGCATCCGCATAAAAAGTTATGCGCACATTCTCATCAATTGTCCCATCACAGTTATCATCCGCATCGTTGCACAGCTCCTCAGCGCCGGGATGCATGCTGGACACATTATCGTTGCAATCCGAAGCGTCAGCCACATAGCCTGCCATGGCATCACAAGCTCGCACCGTATCTATTACATTGCCAAATCCATCACCGTCTGCATCGGCATATAAACGGTATCCTGTTCCTTCATCCGTGAGGTTATTGCAGTTGTCATCGGCGCTGTTGCAGTTTTCGGTCGCACCGGGATGTATGCCGGCATCATTGTCGTTGCAATCATCACGATTGGTGACATAGCCCGCATAGGATGAACTTCCCATCAGCCATGATCCGGCATTGCCAAAACTGTCTTCATCTAAGTCTTCATACAGTGTATCCGTGGTCGAATACTGAAGCTGCAGCTGTATGGTGTCTTTATAAATCCTGATGCTGTCGAGGGTGATCAGGCCGCCACGGTAGAGTATTGATCCCGACTGACTGACCTGCTGCCGGTGAAATACTTTCCAGGTGACAATAGTATTTTCCGGGGGATGAAACTGCTGCAGCCGCCGCGGAGTTACAGACACTAATGCGGATTCGGGATAAACGACTAACTGACTGTCTGCACCGTAGAGATTCCGGACAAAACAACGCACCGTCCACGAGTTGATGCTGTCGCTAACATCTGCCGTCCAATCAAGCGAGCCGTTTACACTACCATACAGCTCGCCGCTTGTACGGCTGCCATTGCCCGGATCTTCGTCCAGCGAATTTTTGCTGAAAGCAGGGTATGAACAATTGCGCCGGTACCTGAACAGATCAAAATTCTCTATTGTCCAAAATCCTTCTGCTGCTCCATGGCTTCGCTGATCCCAGAAATAATAACCTCCTGCAGCATTCGCAGTAACGGAGTCATAGTAAACTGTTTTTTCCGTCCAGCCGACGGTTGAATCCATTTTGCCGTTGATGGCATAAATGGGAGGCAGGTCGCGCGTTTTATATTTATGCAGCAGCCATGCGCAGTTTACCACATCAAATGTATTGTCACCGAGGTTGGTGGGCAGATTCGTACTCACCTGCCCCAGGAGCCTGTCGACATCAATTCGGTTTTTGCCCCCTGCGTTAAACGAATTCGTTGTAACGGAATCATTCATAAATCCAACATTAAAGCAGGGAACAGAAATCGTTACTGCGGCAATCTTTTCCGGATATGTAACAGCTGATAATATGGCGCCGCATGCACCGGCAGAGGAACCATGGTAATAAATCCTGTTGGAATCGATATCCAAAGTTCGGATCGCCCAATCGATGGTGGATCTATATCGCGCCTGGTAATAATTATAGTTGATGCCGGAAACGGGAACAAACATCTCCTTCGTGTAAATATTATACCCGGAATTACCGCCCCAGTATCCTGATATTGCCCCGCTGGGGAACAATTGTTCAATATTCAGATTCATCTCATCCGAGGTGACCTGCGCGATATTGGCGAAAAAATCAGTGCCGCCGCCATGCCAGTATACTACAAGCGGCTGATGGCCGGTGCTGTTGTTTCTGTATAGCAGGAAATCAGTCGCAAGGAATCCTGCCGCATTAACCGGCGGTTCAGTCACGGAAATTTTAAAACTGATGAAATTTGCATACGCCTCCACCATGCTTCCGCCAATCACCAATGTTCGTTGAAAAACAGGCAGCGGTGTTGCTACTGTTTCTGTTACTGGTGTAGCGAGGGAATTAATGCCATACGTTATGGTGGTGTCTTCTGAGCCATTGAAAAGAATGGTAACAGCATAGTAATAAGTACCGGTGACCAGTGTAGTGGCTACCATCAGCCCTTTCGTCGGTGCGAGCGGTGTGCCACCCGAATCAATAGCCAGGTAATAATTTTGTTTGAAATGGGCAGTGAGATCAAAATCAATGGCACTCTTTTGAGATACCCATCCTAGATATTCGCAGCCTGCCAGCTGAGACCCATGCAATATGGGTGACAGGGAACGATACACCTTGTAGTAATTATTATTATTGGGATGGTTGTTCCAGGTGAGGAAAACCTGTCCGTGACGGTGTACTGCCGTCAGCGTACTTACCTGCTTCGCAGTCAGCTGCGGCGAAAGCAACAAGATCAATATACATGCTGCAGTGGCCATCCGCCATACCTGCTGAATAAACATTCTCTTTTGTTGCAGACATTGAAGCAACAGCATGTCATTCTTTGCCTGCTGCTGTTTATACTCCGGTACTGATTCTTCCTGCATCCCGATATTTATTTGGCCTGGTGGCTGCACCGTAATAAATGGTGGTGCCTGCAACAAGGTATGAATTTAAGTATAGTAACAGTTGACAGATGGTGGCTGATATCCGGTCATACGTTTGGATCATTATTTTGTTCCGTCAGCCCTTTTCCGCACAGACACCTTGAAGTCTGCCGTCCGAAGCAATCCGTTACCGATTGCAAAATAATGGCCGCTGTTATCATTTGATTTTACTTACTTCGCTATCACGCATGCCATTCAGCCATGCCTGCATTTCATGTACTGCCTTATAGATGCCTTCCGCTAGAAACATTCTCGGCCACCTGTTTTCATTCTTTGTTATCGCCATTGCTTTTCTATTGCCGGCATTTCCGCGGACTACCGGCTTTCTGATAGCAGCACTTACCATCATCTGGTTGGCGGATGGCAATATCATATTAAAGCTGAAGATCATTTTCCGGCAACCGCTGGCGCTGCTTTTTACCGGAGTATATGCTGCATACCTGCTAGGCATGATCGCGACGGTTCATTTGTCAGCAGGCACCGAAAACCTGCTCTTGAAGATATCCATGTTGCTGTTCCCTCTATTTTTTTTCGCACCAGGCAAATTGGTACTTCCGCCGATAAGGGTGGTCTTCCGTTTTTTTATGCTGGGTTGTTTGTTTTGCTGCCTCCTGCTTCTCTCCATCGCCACCGTCTCCTTTTTTTCAAACGGGACGAACCATTTTACCTACACCAACCTGACTGCCCCGCTGGCCATTCATCCCTCGTATTGCTCCATGTATCTGCTCTTCAGCATCATCACGCTGATGCTTCCTTTCCTGGAAAGAAAAAATAATCACCTGTTCGGCAATGCCGTAATTTCAGGAACCGCCATTGTTTTTTTCATACTCATGATCTTTTTACTTTCCGCACGGCAGGAAATGATTGCCCTGCTGTTGCTCTTACCTGCTTTGCTGCTGTATTATTTTGCACGGAGAACAAATCTGCTGACAGGCATTGCCATCAGTGCAGGGATGGTTGGCAGCTTATTACTGGTGATATTTTTTGTGCCGGAAGCAAAAATGCGGCTGGAGAAAATGCAGTCGCAACTGGAAGAGCCTTACACCAATAATGCCCCGAATAGCGTAACCATGCGAAAAGTTATCTGGCAAAGCTCGCTGCAGGTCATTCAGGAGCATCCCTTCGGCGTGGGCACCGGCGATGTTACCGATGCACTGCTGCAGCAATACAAAGAGAATAATCTCTTATCGCCGCTGAACGATAAACTGAATGCACACAATCAGTTCCTGCAGATGGCCCTCGCTATTGGCATTCCCGGGTTACTCCTGTTTATCATTTCCATTATTGCCGCACTCAGGGCCGCTGTGCCGGCGCGGCAACCGGTGTACACATTGTTTCTGCTGTTATTCCTTTTTTGCATGGTTACCGAAAGCATGTTAGAATCGGAAGCCGGTGTAGTTTTCTTCTCTTACTTCAATGCCCTGCTGGCAAGAGCAGCGCTGATGGCTGAAAACAATGAAAGCATTGGCAAGACGCTGCTGCTATGAGCGTCCGTCACTGTTCAGTTTTCTTAGTTTGGCATATTTCTGAAAAGTATAACCGGCACTGATGGTACAGACTTTCCAGCCCGTATTGCCATCGAGGAAGCCCAGCCGCAAAACATAATTCCGCAAAAAAGCTGCAGCTGTTTTTAGATAAAGCATTGGCAGGCTGATGGTTTTGTTTTGACGGTGCATTGCGGCTGCAGCAATGTCTGCATACCGTTCCATCTTGGCACGGTAGCCCGCTTCGGAGTCGGCTGTATAATGCAGCAGGTTGCCGCGTATCCTTCCTGAAGATGAACCGGCCTGCAACTCAAACCTGTCGTGCGGATTGGTGCCGCTGAATGTTCCTTTATTCCGGTCGAACAACCGCAGCTTTCTGTCGGGATACCAGCCACTGTGCCGCACCCAGTGCCCGCAGAAGCTGGTGAGCCGGTTGATAAAATATCCGTCATGCTGCCAGTTGCTTTTGAGGTGAACTATGGATTGTATTAATTCATCCGATAAACACTCATCGGCATCGAGTGATAGGATATGCGGATATGAAGCCAGTGAAACAGCAAGATTTTTTTGTGCAATGTGTCCGCCGAATTCCTTTTGAATAACCCTGGCGCCGTACTGCCCGGCAATCTGCCTGGTGTGATCCGTAGAGAAGGAATCCACCACCACTATTTCATCTGCCACCGCTTTCACCGACTGAAGGCAGTTCCCGATATTTTGCTCTTCATTAAACGTAATGATGACCACGGATAGCGGCGTCATGATTTTTCTGATTGAAGAAACACAACCATCAGTAGCAGAAACTGCAGGTAGAATGCAGTGCCCATTTGTTCTTCCACCGTTGCTTCCGTGAGGAAAGAAGAAAGCAGGATAATATTAAAGCATACAAACAGAATATTGCTGATCCTGTTTTTATTGAAGAGCGGAAGAAAAACGCCGAGGCAGAAAATAAATAATCCAATCAGCCCCGTGCCGGCGGCCACAAACACAAACTGATTGTGTGGCAGCAGATAGTCGCGCGGATGTTCCGGCGCTTCGCAAAGCTTCCTTGTCATCTCCTGTTTCAGGTCACCTATACCAACGCCGGTAAGCGGATGTTCCCGGATGAGTTGCATTCCTTTTTCAATGGATAAGATCCGTCCGCCATCTGAAAGCCCGGATGCATTATTGAACTGCCACAGCTGTCGCAGGTCGTATTCCATGTAATTCACCTTCGCTTTCACGGAAGGCAGCACGAGGTAAGCCAGCACGGGCAAAAGAATCAATGCGGCAGACAGCAGCAACGCTGATTTCAATTGTCTGCCCCGAAAAATAAAGTTAAAAATCAGGTAAATAACACAGGCATAAAATGCGGCGAGGCCACTTCTTACTGCCAACAGGTGAATGAAGAAAATCAGGTAGATGGTGAAGGCGCCGGTCAGCCAGCGTTCCCAGGCAAACAGGATGGTAGCCCTGCGAATGAACAGGTAATAGCCTGTAAAAATCGCAAACGAAACCATGAGTGAATACCGGATATGGCTGAAAGGTGTATCAATGACGCGTCCTTGTTTATACGCATTATTGATTTCCTCAAAATCCGCAGCATAGTTCACCGTGATGATCAGTGTTGTAATCACCACGATATAAAAGAAGAAACTGAGCAAAAGGCTGAACTGCCTTGCCGTTATATTGTTTTTGAAAACAGTGAAAGCAACAGGGAGGGCGAGAAAAGGCAATTTGAGCCGCAGGCGTTCAAGATAAAAAACCGGGTCTTCTGTTGAATTGAAATAGCTTGCTGCATAGAGAAAAAAAATCAGCGTGAGGGATACCAGCACAGGGTCACCGAAAAACAACCGGAACGTCTTACGCGGATCGGTGAGTATTACCGCATAACCTGCCATCACCATCATGCTGATGCTTACCATGGCACGTGCGATAAACATTCCCGCAATACCGGCGGCAAGTGCCAGAAAAGGGATGGCTTGCAGGAAGGTATTGAGCGCGGAATATGGCTTTCGCTGGTCCAATGGTTCAAAGGTAAACGCTAATAACTTTTATAGAACTATTTATTCACTTATTTTTAAAGCGTGGCAGAAGAGCTGAATACCATCGTAAACAGCAACAGTGAGCTGTTTGAAAAAGAATTCCTCCCGCATGCGGAGGCGCTCTATAATTTCGCCTATCACCTTACGTATAACGAAGAAGATGCGAACGATCTCGTTCAGGACACCTTTTTAAAGGCATATCGTTTCATTGATTCGTATGAACGCGGAACGAACAGCAAAGCATGGTTGTTCAAAATTCTCAAGAATGGCTTCATTAATGAATACCGGCGTAAATCACGGCAACCGAATGAAGTGGATTATGAAGACTTTGTTACCTACCAGGAGAGTGACACCGCCGCCGGCATCGGCAACATGGATTTGCGGGAAGATCTTTTCAAGGGACTGATCGGTGATGAAGTAACAAGGGCCGTGAATGGATTGCCGGTAGATTTCAGAACCGTGATTCTGCTGAGCGATGTGGAAGGATTCACCTATGAAGAAATTGCCAAAATAATTGACATACCAATCGGCACCGTTCGTTCACGCCTGCATCGTGCACGCAACCTCATGAAAGAAAAATTACGGGACTATGCAAAAAAAATGGGGTATAAAGAAAATCGCTGAAAGACTGGGGCTGAAATCCCGGGCTAAAAAAAACGTGTACGATTGCAAAGAGACCATGAAGCACGTGATGATGGCGCTTGACGGCGAACTGTCTGCAGATGAAGAAATAGCTTTTCTTTCCCACATCAATCATTGCTCTCGTTGCCTGGAAAAATATGAGATTGAAAAATCATTCAAGCAATTCCTGAATGAAAGAATATCCCGTCACCAGATTCCCGGCCAATTGGTTGAGCAGATCCGTTCGCGTATCTTGGGCAAAGCCGACCGCTGATGCCTGACATGACTGTCGTTTCCACCCTTTTACAAAAAATTGAAGCCGGAGATATCAAATCACTGGCAAGAGCCATTACACTGGTTGAAAATGATTTACAAGGCAGTGAGGAACTGCTCGAAAAAATTAATGCTCGGGTAATACCGGTGATCGGCATCACGGGGCCTCCCGGCGCAGGAAAGAGTTCATTGGTGAACGCAATTGTTCATCACCTGCTCAGGAATAAATGCATGATCGGAATCGTCGCGATCGACCCATCTTCCCCTTTTAATTTCGGCTCATTGCTCGGCGACCGC
Source organism: Chitinophagales bacterium (assembly GCA_019694975.1). Taxonomy (NCBI): domain Bacteria; kingdom Pseudomonadati; phylum Bacteroidota; class Chitinophagia; order Chitinophagales; species Chitinophagales bacterium. The sequence continues at coordinate 31,888 of JAIBAY010000004.1, read as the reverse complement.
ATCCGGCTGGCGGAACATTTCAATCATCCCAATGTCTTCATTCGTTCCATGGCAACGCGCGGTTCGCTTGGTGGTTTATCCGACAAGATCATGGAAGTAACCGATGTAATGCATGCCTTTCCCTTCGATTATATTTTTATTGAAACAGTCGGCGTTGGGCAGTCGGAAGTGGAAATTGCAGGATTAGCGGATACCACCATTGTGGTGATGGTGCCGGAAGCAGGTGATGAGATTCAAACCATGAAAGCAGGCCTGATGGAAATCGCCGACATTTTTGTGGTGAACAAAGCCGACCGTGCCGATGCTGATCTGTTTGCCAAAAACCTGCGCACCCTCGCCGCTTCGGTCATGCAACGGGAATGGATAATTCCCGTTTTGAAAACTGTGGCCACCAGCAATAACGGCATCGATGCATTGCTTGAGCAAATACAACAGCACAGGCATGCCGGTGTTTCCAATACCCGCCGGTTAATGCTGCTGGCGGAGAAAGCATGGCGTATCATTCAGAAAGAAAAAATGAAATCGGTCGACAAAAAAAAGCTCCAGGCCGAACTGGAAAAAGCAAGCTCCCGCGACGGGTTTAATGTGTATCGCTTCGCCAAAAATTTTTGACGGTGATATTAGCAGCTATCTCAAAACAGGCAATCGATGCGGTCATGCCGGATTTATTTCGGCATCTGTCAATGAATGGAAAAGATCCTGATCCCGATTAATCTGAACTGGATGACTCCAGGTATTTTGAGATAGCTTCTATCGTAGCATGCATATCCATCAGCCCTTTTGCCTGAGTTTGATATCCTCAAGAAACAGTGACAACGTTATTCGCAGACATTCAACAGTCACCTACATTACTTACGACTCAGGACTCACTACTTTCCCCCTCACTTCACCACCACCTTCCCCGCTCCCCAATAACTGTGATACTCTCCATTGTACATGGCATCAGCACTGACAGGCCCCATCTGAAACAATCCCTTTGAAACCGCACGCACCACATAATAATAATTCTTCTCAGCGCCGGTTGCCGTTGTAAAAAATGAAATGCGGTCGTCACGCACATCCATATAATCGTATGCCGCGGCATCTTTGATCCACGATAATTCGGGGATGGAACCAATGCGCGGATTTTCAATCTCCAGCCCCGCCGGCAGGATATCGGTGACGGCCACATTCTCAATGCTGTTCTTATAATCCAATGCCTGTAATGAAATCTTCACCACTACCAGGTCGTTCTGCCGGATAGAGGCAGTGTTTATCAGATGGCCGGAACGGTCATAAAATGATTTTCTCACTTTCAGATAGCTGTCTTCCTGCGTGTATGAGCCATCAAACGGAATGCCTTCCTGCTCCCAGAAATAGTACACATTGCCGCTGCCGTTAGCCTGTATGCTGACGGACTGATCTGCGATGCCCTGTGTAATCAAGACATCCGTTCCGTTGAAAGCAGCAAGCTCTTTTCCGTTCACCATCACTTTGGCCGTTACATTACTCTGTTGTGCCCGCCTGGCAACTTTTCCCAATGCAAGAAATGCAAATGAACGGTCCTGCGTAGAAAGCCAGCCTGCCGTCTTCAGTTTTTCCGACAGGTGTTTACTCATGATACCCACTTGCGGATGATCCGGATCAGCTTCCAGCAATACATACAATGCCAGCGCTTCATCCCGCACAGGCGAATAAAAACTGCCGCCCGAAGCGCGCTTTGATACCTCGCCGCTGAAAGCACCCGGCAGCAGACTGGTAAACGCTGCCTGATTGCCGGCAAGTGCAAAAGCACATGACAACATATATCTGCTGTCTAATGACAACAGTTCCATGTGTGCCTTATAATAATTCATGGCCGTCTGATCATATTTAGCGGCAAGGGCAAGCACAAAAATGGAATACGGAATTTCCCTTCTTACAATAACCTTCGAGCGGGCAATATTGTCTTCATCCCAATAATAGTAATCCTCCGTCTCTCTTGTTTTCATTTTCGTTTGCAGGTAATCATACATCTTGCCCAGGATATTTTCATTTACTTCAAATCCGGCCTTCTTCGCTTCTGACAAGAAATGTGCGGCATAAGCTGTTCCCCACCAGCTTTCGTAATCGCCGCCGGGCCAGTAGCTGACTGCTCCATTATACAATTGCATGCTCTCCACTTTTTTAATGGCCTGGTTTACGTTGTAATCCGGATTGTAACGGATCGCTTTGTTTTGCTGCCCGACAGCCTGTGCGACTTCGCGGTAATACAATTGCGGAAATGCAGCCGATACCGTTTGCTCAATACAACCGTAAGGATATTGCAAAAGGTATCTCAGGTCTTTTGAAAACTGAACGAGTGGCGATTTGCTTAACAACAGCCTGGCGGCAACGGTAGATGGAATCATCTTCGATTTTAAAACAATAGTCTCCGCTGCGCCGTCTTTCACCAGCCCGCTGCCGGTAACCTTGGTAAGCGTAGCCGGCGGACGAATGGATATCTCTGTTTTGTCATTGAACTTCTCACCAAGGCCGCTCACATTTACCGACACGGTGCCCGTGCCAACAGCCGGTTCAGTGACTACCGTGAATTCAACTATTGCCTCACTGTTTGCGGGAATGCTAACGGATTGTTCGCCCGCGCCGGCAATCTTTATCGCACCAGTAACCGACAATTGTGCATTCACCTGTGCCGCTTTTGAAGTGGTATTGGTAAGCGTCACCGGAACGCTGATGGTATCTTTTGGAGAAAGAAACCGCGGGAGTGATGTGCTGATTACAATCGGGTCGGCGACTTTGATTATTTTCTCAGATGAACCGAATGCCTTGTCTTTGTAGGCAACAGCCATAACCCGCAGCGCGCCTGAAAACTGTGGCACATTCACTGTAAAGGAAGCATTGCCGCTTCCATCCGTTTTTATAATACCGCTCCATAACGACACGAGGTTGAATCGTTTCGCCGTAAACGGATTCACGCGTTTCCCCATTTCCGCCAGGTCACCGCCCAGTGATGAATAGGATGTTTGCCATTCGGGAAACAGGAATGGATACAAATCATACGATTGCACCTGCAAGGCACGCTGCTGATAGAAATATTGATAAGGATCCGGTGTCTGGAAATTTTTCAGCTGAAGAATGCCTTCATCCACCACGGCAACCGTCAGTTCAGCATTGGGTGCCGTTTTCACACTGATGGTCTGCCTGGTGTTAGAACGTGCTTTTTCATTCGCGGAAACGGATACAGGCAGCTTATTCTCCGTTTGTTCCACGCGTAGTGGAATATAGCCGCGTGCTACAGAAAGCGGAACCTGATTGTCTGCAATTTTCCGGATCGCCGTGGCAGTGATGTACACGTTGGGCAGATACTCCGCTTTAACCGGTATGGAAATAGCCGCGGCTTTTTTATCTGTATTAACATAAAAATAGTCGAGCACACGGTCGCGCTCTACCGTTACAAGAATTTTTCCATTGAACGGAGACTTCAGTAAGATCTCCGCCTTATCACCCGGCTGATAATTTTCTTTGTCGGCCTGCATCTCCACTTCTCCTTCCGTACTTACTTCAAATGAAGTGTTTTGTGTGTCGCCCCATCCGTATGCATAAAAATTCTGCTGCACATAGGTGGCAGCACCGTTCCGGTGAATTCTTATTTCATATTCGCCTGAATTAATGGGCGTGAAGCTAACCCTGCCGCCATCCGCAGTCAGAGTGATGGTTTGCCTTGACATCAACTGATCTTTCCGTTGTGCATCATACACATATCTTCCGCCTTGCTTTGTCACTACATTTTCCCAGGTGTAACGGTATATCTCCACTTGCGCCGTTGTGTTCACCGGCACGCCCGATGTATTCACCGCGATAAACTGAAAAGCAAGCTGTTGCTTCGTGCTCAGCCAGTGATCAAAATTCCTGATGCCATAAAATATGTCCTGCGTATTCACCGAAAAATCTGATAGCCTGTTCACCGGCCTGCCTGACTCATCAAAAACCGTGGTGATCACTTTGCCCGACAGCACACCAACATCATGATAATCCGGAATGGTAAATTGTTCAACGGCATTTCCCTCATTGTCTGTCTTGCCCTGCCGCAGCACATCTTCAAAAGGTATTTCACCGGCAGTAGTGATATTGAAATTATAGTCAGTGAATTTTTTTGCATAGAAGGAATTCCGCCTCAATGTCATCTGCAGCTCGTAATTTCTGTTCGCTGCCGGCGGACCAAAAAGGTTAGCCGCATTTACTGCTGCCTTTACCATATCATTCGGTTTAACAACCGTTTTATCGAGGCTCGTGACAACTTTAATACGGTCAGGCACAAACTCTTCCACGCTGATACTGCGTGATTGAATAAGCACATCGTTGCCGGTATACAATTCAATAGTGTACAATCCTGTCACTACTGATGGCGGCAGGTAAAACGATGTTTCAAATGCACCCTGCTCACCCGGTGATTTTTTATACGACTGGTATTCTTTTCCCGAAGGCAACAACAATTTAATTTTCATCGGCACATCTCTTTGAATTTTCCATTCCGCAGTCCTGATCACCGCATTCACATGCACACTGTCGCCGGGCCGGTAGATATCGCGGTCACCATACAGGAAAGCATCGAGGTGTGCTTCATTGTCGTATTTGCCGCCCACTTCAAACCGTGAAGTCTGCACAGATGTGTTCTCCAGCAACAGGAAGTTGAAGTCATCGCCCATCGTGCACGTGATCATGCCAATATGAAACCGCCCGAGTGCCGCTTTCGCATTCCTGAATGCAGCAACGCCTTTATTGTCGGTGGTTGCGGATAGAATGGTCTGATTATTCGTGCTGATAAAATTCACTTTCACATTCGGCAACGGGTCGGCCGTCAGAATAGAATTGGCAAACACCAGCATCTCATCTTCCGACCCGCGCACAATAAGACCGATATCGGACAGTGAGATGAACTTTGATTCCTGGATGTACTGATGATCCACATCTTCCACTTTCACAACATACAGTCCTTTGAATTTTTCAGTGTATCCCACCTCTTCAAGGTTCAAGTTGAGCAGCCGCAAGTTGCCCTGTTTCGGCAGCGATTGTACGTCAATTACTTTTTCCTTCACCAGGTCACCATATTGATCATAATTATAGTATTGGTAGTTGTAATATTCATAGTCATCGCCGTTCTCTTCATAATAATAACCCCAGTTATTCCCTCCGCGGATAAAGTCAAGGATGTTGTTTTCATAGATTCTTATCACCGACACTTTAATTTTTTTAATAGCTGCGATGTTGATGGCCACATTGCGTGCACCGCGCGATGAAAGATAGAGCGACTTGCTGCCGGCAAATGCCAAAGCCGGTTCCAGCTCTCCGAAAGAAACAGGCTGTGTATAGTTTTCTTCCATTGTATAGCCGAAGATGCCCTTCAGTTCTTTCGTGATCGTAACGTCATAATTCTTTCCGGGCTCAAAGTCGCCTTTGAGATTAAAGCCATTGTCAATCAGTTCTGCCGAATAGGCTATCGCCGGAGAAATGGTGATGATGCTCTTGATGTTTTCATTGACAACAGGCTGATTGGTGAATACCGTGATGACACCCAGTCCATCAACAAACGACGCCGTCATTTCCGTGATCATGATTTTTTCCTTAACAGGAATCTCTGAGAGGAATTCCATTTTTTCCTTGCTTACATAAGCACTGCCAACGCAGGGAAGCCCTGCTTCCACCTGGATTTTTAAGGGCATGCTTTCCCTTGAGTCGCCGCGCACATCGGCAATGGCCACGCCGATGGAATAGTCAGCCTCGCCGCTCAGCAGGTTAAAGGGCACTTCTTTTTCATTTACAAAAAGATGCAGGTGACTATTGAGCTCAGCCGGTTGCACCTTGCAGTTAAAATTCAGGTTAACCCTCACTTCAATATTGCCGGCCATCTGTTGCGAGCGCGTATAAAACACCTGCGCTGTTGATAACAGCAGGTAAGGAGTATGAAACTTCACGCTTCTGTCCTTAGGCAAGGATGGTTTATCCTTCAGGTGCCTGGTAAGGTTTTCCGTAAGGGTTGCCTCAAAGTCGGTGCTGGCGGCAAATGGTGCCAAAGGCGAAAAGGTAAGTTCATTCGGGGCGCTCCATTTATATTTTCCGTGCACGGCAGGACTGAATGTGAGATAGGCCGTGGTATCCCATGTGTTGAGCAGGGAATCGGGAACGAGATTTTCAGCAAAAGTGAAAATAAGGTTCTGATCGGTGGCGATTTCTCCGGTAAAGTTGCTGTGCTCCAATTGCAGCACCTTGCCATTATTGACACATCCGGATAATACAAAAGCAATCAGTACATGGAATGGAACCTGTTTTATAAGTCCGCCCGTTATATGTTTCATGGTAAAAGGTTGTTAATAGAATAGAAATATAATGTGAATTCGCTACAAAGATTGCTTTCACTACTTAAATTATTTTGGTGCTGATTAATCTGTCGGAAATGAAAGATGCATTATGGTAAAGCAGGAAAAGTGATTGATCAGTTATCAGTTGCTGAAAGGAATCATATAAACATACACATGGCTGATACTTCTTACCTTTGACATCATGCATAAGATTGATATTCACACGCACATCATACCGGAACAACTGCCGGAGTGGGCCAGGCAGTTCGGCTATGGAGGATTTGTTCGCCTCGAGCACCACAAGCCCTGTTGCGCGAGAATGATGGTGGATGATAAGTTTTTCAGGGAGATACAGGATAACTGCTGGGATCCGGAAGTACGCATGAAGGAATGCGATCATCATCATGTTAATGTGCAGGTGCTCAGCACGATTCCTGTTATGTTTTGTTACTGGTCGCAGCCAAAGCACGGATGGGATGTGTCAAAATTTTTGAATGATCACATTGCCGGTATCACAAAAAAATATCCGCAACGATTTGTAGGCATAGGAACTGTTCCGATGCAGGATCCGGACCTTGCCATTCTTGAATTACAGCGTTGTGTAAAAGAGCTGGGCATGGCCGGTGTGCAGATCGGATCGAATGTTAACCAGAAAAACCTCAGTGACCCGTCATTCTTTCCTTTTTTTGAAGCAGCCGAGCAACTCGGCGCCTGCGTCTTTGTTCACCCGTGGGAGATGATGGGCCGCGAACACATGCAGCAATACTGGCTGCCATGGCTTGTGGGCATGCCTGCGGAAACTTCCCGCGCCATTTGCTCCATGATTTTCGGTGGTGTGCTGCAGCGGCTGCCGAAGCTGCGGGTGGCATTTGCACATGGCGGCGGCTCATTTCCTGCCACCATCGGCCGCATTGAGCATGGCTTTCAGGAACGCCCCGACCTTGTTGCCGTTGACAACCATGTAAATCCTAAAAATTACCTCGGAAAGTTCTGGCTCGATTCACTGGTGCACGATGCCGACATGCTGCAGTTTATTGTAAAGCTGACCGGCGAAGACAAAATTTGCCTCGGAAGTGATTATCCTTTTCCGTTAGGAGAGTTACAACCGGGAAAACTGATTGAGGAAGGAAACTTCCCTGCAGCCATAAAAGATAAAATATTGTGGGGCAATGCATGGGATTGGCTTGGAATGCCTCCGGCAATATAAACGAGAATCTGTTTTCGGTTGGTTAATCACCTGCAGCTGACGTTATACGAAGCGTATGATGATTCCTGCTGATCCGTTACTCTTTAGCATCGAGATAATGCAGTATCACCTTCGTCACAGAATCCTGCTGCGTCCACGGTATAAAATGATTCTCCTTCGGGAAAGCGGTGATCTGTAACGGCGCATTCACCAGCATCTTTTTCGCAAATTCAACATTTACCGGTGGCACAAGGCCGTCCTTCAAGCCATACATATACGTGCACGGTACCTTAATCTGCGACCATATTGGCAACAGCTTCCGCAGTTCCTCCACATGTGACAGCTTCTCATCATTTGCCACCCTCCATGAAGTGGGCACCATCCAGCGAAAGATCGTCCAGTCAGCCGGATAACTTATAGCAAAGATTTTCTCATGATCAGGGTCAATGGCAGGCGCCAGGAATATCAATGCGCCAATCTTTTCCGGATAGTCGGCAGCAAGACGGGCGATCACCGGGCCACCAAAGGAATGGCCAACGAGTATGGCCGGCCGGCCGGATTTGTTGGCGTCGAGTATGGGTTTTATCATGGCGGCCTGCGCTGCTATCGATGTTACCGAATTGCCGAAATCCGATTGCCCGTATCCGGGCCGGTCAACGCTTGCCAGCTGCGCCCGACGAAGCAGGGCAGTGTCGCCAAAGTATTTCATATAGTTATCCCACGAACCCGGAGCGCCATGAATAAACAAGACCAGCTGATTAGTGTCGCTTCCGGCAGCGGCATAAAACATGCTATGGTTCATGGCCGTGTAGGTACGGTAAACCGGCTGCTCTGGCTTATCCTTAAAAAAAGCATTCATTTCCGCCGGTGAAATTTCAAACCCTGCTTCCATAATCTTAAATGCCGCAACAGGTAATATGATCACCGCAAGCGTGATGATAATCCAGGTGCGGCGGCGCATAAATATTTTCAGCATGAATAAAAAACTTTCTCAAAAAAAGATAAAGTTACGTTTCAACGTCATACGTGCAAATACCGGTTGCTGATTCATCATCGTATGAGTTGCCTGCTGTCTTACTCCATCGTTGTGGTTTACTATGAATAGTCCGCGGTTTTGCAGGTACGATGTGTACGCTCCGCTTCCTGTTATTGATAGCATGACGCACGTTTTCATTTATTATTTTATTTTTAGCAGTACAGAATCACACACATGATTGAATTTATCAGGGACCTGTTTGGATTTGCCAAAGACTCCCGCGGTCTGGTTAAAGACGTACAGGATGAAAAGTCAAAGGCGCGGGGCGTTAAAAACAGGATCCTCTCGGAGATTGAATTCAACATAGACCTGATTTTCGATCATTATCTTCAGAAAGAAGTGCCGGTGGAAAAAGTGATTGAGAAGCTGAAGATTGAACAGCTCGCCAAAGCCATTGATGATGGTTTTGATTTCAAGAAAATGAAAAAAGGAAAGATTGACCTGGAAATGACGGGCGATAATCCATTTCTGAAAAAATACATCGGCTACGACTGCGAAACCTATATGCGAAAAATCCGCCATCATATCGAACAGATTAAACTGCTGCCGGAATTGTATAACCTCACCGATGAGAAAAAAGTGAATGCGAAACAACGGCTCGAAAATCTGGGCAAGCGATATATCCTGTTTACCCGTTACCTGAAATCCGGAACATGAACACTGACCTGCATATTACTTTTATTCAAAGTGCACTGCATTGGGAAAATCGTGCAGCGAATCTTGAGATGTTTGCCGGAAAAATCAATTCCATCAGTGAAGCAACCGATCTGATCCTGCTGCCTGAGATGTTCACTACCGGCTTTTCGATGCAGCCGGAGAAGTTCGCCGAGACCATGGATGGCGAAGCAGTGCAATGGATGGCTGCGATGGCCGCCGGAAAAAAAGCAGTGATTTGCGGCAGCCTGATGATGAAAGACGGAGAATACTATTTCAACCGCCTGGTATGGATGAGGCCGGACGGAACATGCAGTTATTATGATAAACGGCACCTGTTTGGTTTGGGAGAAGAAAATCAGCATTACACTGCCGGCAGCAAACGCATCATCGTTGAATGGAAAGGATGGAAATTTCTTCCGTTGATTTGTTACGATCTTCGTTTTCCTGTTTGGGCCAGGAATACAGAAAATTATGATGTGCTGTTGTATCTGGCAAACTGGCCCGAACGCAGAATCAATGCCTGGAAAACACTGCTGGAAGCCAGAGCAATAGAGAATCAGTGTTATGTGGTGGGCGTAAACAGGGTGGGAGATGAGGATTCCGGTATTCATTACACCGGAGAGAGTTCGGTGATTGATCCGAAGGGTGAAGTGCTGATCCGTGAGCACCGGCAGGAAGTGGTGAAAACCTTTGCCTTATCCGGCCGTCAACTTGCTAAGATCAGGGAGTCATTACCCTTTCTCAAAGACCGCGACAATTTTGAAATAGTGCAGGAATAACTTTGCGATAGTATGGCTTTTATCATTCGTTATCGCAGCAGAAAACGCAGTGACATGCTTCTGCAGCCTGATGATTTATTGTTATTGACCGGCCCTTGGCCATCAATTTACGGATATGGAAAGTGATGAAAAGGAATTGTTGCTGGCACGCGAACAAAAATGGCTGGCCCTTCGCAGGAAACTCAAAGAACAGTTTGGTAAAGCGCCCGACCTGAATGCTATCCTCTTCCTCATTGGCATCAGGGAATTAGGACGTTATCAAAAAAAATTCAATAAAGAGGAAAAGCAGGACCTGATGCATATCGCTACCTGCAGCGTACTGAGCCGTTCCGGTTATTATGCAATTCAAGGGCTTGATCAGGATGGCTGGCCACATTGGGTGGCTAAAAAGAAGCTGCCCATCATGAACCTCACAGAACAGGAAGACTTCCTGAAAGATCATATACTCCTTTACTTTGAGGAAATGGAGTATTAATCATTTCCTCCACGGGCATACCGCCTGACATGCCTTTCCATCGTATCCGCTTGCAAGATTAAGCCGGCCATTACCCGGAACCATCGCACAACACAGCATCACCTTCCGCAATTGCAGCCCTCACAACGAGGTTTGACAAACTGCGGGGCTGATCTTTCACATCTAAACTACCTGATTCCGGAATTTGGCCGCAAAAGCGGTCTTCATTGACATAACTCAATATGCATCATGATTTTCATCATAAAATGTGCGGAAAGCGGAATGTTAGTTTTGTCGGCATCATGAGACTCATCAACAGCCTGACGAACGCTTTTGATGCTTTATCAACTGCCAAAACCGGAGTAACAGCAATGGAAATGTTTATTAATGATGAAAGGAAGATCAGTGAATTGCAGCAGGAGTTCAGCCGTTGCTTTCCTTTTCTGAAGATCGAATTCTTTACGGTGGCACATACCAAAAATCAATTATCGTCGCTGAAAGATATGGTGCCAAAAGACCGTACGCTTGGTTCCTTCAGGGCCAAACACAACAGTGGCACTATTCAACTGGAGGAAAGCAAAACTGTGTCGGAACTGGAAGAAGAGTTCGATAAAAAATTCGGCATGAATGCACAGGTCTTCCGGAAAAGCGGATCGCTTTGGATCGAAACCAGCCTGACCGATAAATGGACACTTGCCCTGCAGAACAGTGAAGGTTACGAGATCAGCAAAGGGCTCGGGAAATCCTTTTCCATATTTGATAACGATATCAATACAACCGAATAGTCAACTCTTTTACCCTTTCATCCGGCTATCTTTTTATATCGGCAGCGGACACCGCCGTTTCTTCCGCATCAGTTAACCATCTTCCTCAGTTTCTCTTCATTCAGGATGGATATTTTTCCTTCCTTTATTTCTATCAGTTTCTCACTCTTAAATTCACTCAGGGTGCGTATGAGCGATTCGGTGGCGGTGCCCACTACATTGGCGAGGTCTTCGCGGGTGAAATGCAACACAGGGTTGCCCTGCTGTCCTGCTTTCTTGTAACTACTCTGCACGCGAAGAAGGCTGTCGGCCACACGCTTGCGGACAGAATTATATGCCAGCTGCAATAGCTGTTCTTCGCGTTCTGACAGGTTATCCGCCAGCATTTTAATAAACCGGCCTGACACTGTAGGATCATTACTCACCAGCTCAAAGAATTCCTCTTTGGGAATCAGCATGATTTCACAATCCTCCAATGCTTCTACAGTGTCTTCATACGGTCTTTCCTCAAACAACGGCGCGTAGCCGAAGTAATCTCCTTCCTTAAAAATGGCAGTAATCAGTTCTTTGCCATCATCATTGGTCCTGAAATTCTTCAGCTTTCCTTTCACAGTGAAAAACATACTCATCGGCCTTCCGCCGGCTTCATAGATCAGCTGTTTCTTCTTGTAGTGCCGCACTTCATGTTCATCCGAAAGGAGGTTGAGCTGCTGCACCTTTTTAGCGGCCGAAATAAATTCATTAAACCCTTCAATGCTTGTGGCAAAGTCCTTCTTCAGTGCATCCACCTTATTCAGCCTTGCCTCCACTGCATTCAGCAATTCAATGTCATCAAACGGCTTGGTGATATAATCATCGGCACCCATTTCCATGCCCTTACGCAAATCGCTGCGCTCTGTTTTGGCAGTGAGAAAAATAAACGGGATGGAAGCCGTATCCTTATTTCTGCTGAGTGTGTGCAACGCGCTGTAGCCATCCATTACAGGCATCATGATGTCGCATATAATGAGATCAGGGTGCTCCTGAATCGCCAGCTCAACACCTGCCTTGCCGTTCTCGGCGGTAATGACGTTGAAGTTTGAAAGTGTCAGAATCTCCGCTGTATTCTCGCGGACATCCTTATTGTCTTCTATTAATAAGATCGTTTTCATGATCCGGCAATTTTAAGATGATGATAAATTCTGTGCCTTCATTCAGGCGGCTTCTGCAGGTAATCTTTCCATTCAGCAATTCAAGGTACTTGGAAACTATATGTAATCCAAGGCCTGTGCCTTTTATGTTGGCCGCATTCCGGCCACGGAAGAAACGGTCAAACAGGTGTTCCTGGTCTTCTGCGGAGATACCAATGCCCTGATCTTTTACAGAAAAGCGAAAATGTTCCCACGTCAGTGACGACATGATGGTAACTATGCTTTCATTATCGGAAAATTTAATGGCATTGGAAAGCAGGTTGATTAAAATGTTCTTCAGCAGATGCTTGTCGGTGCTCAGCATATGATCGCCTTCGTGGGTATAGATAATCTTCTGTCCCATTCTTTTGATGTTGTCAAAATCGTGGATGACCTCAGCGAAGAATGCCGGCACATCAATCGTTTCCGGCTTGGTAAGCACTACGCCTTCTTCAATTTTTCCCAGCGACAGGAAGTCTTCGAGTATATCCGTCAGGTTTCTGACATTCTCCTTAATCCTGTTCACATGTTTCGTCCTGTTTTCCTGTTCTTCAGCGTGGGCATATCGCTCAATCAGCGCCGCGGAACTGAGAATGGTACTGAGCGGAGTACGGAACTCATGCGAAGCCATCGAAACGAATCTTGATTTCAGATCGCCCAGCTCACGCTCCTTCTCCAATGCCAGGCGAAGCTCTTCGCGGCTCAGCTCCAGCTGCCGGAGTGTCTCTCTCAATGCCAGCGTGCGCTCTTCCACTCTCCGCTCCAGCTGCACATTGAGTTGCCTTATCTCATTGGCCGACCGTACCAGCTCATCCCGTTGCATCTTAATGGCATCTTCATTCTGCTTGCGCACAGTTATATCTATCACGAAGGCAATCACAAAAACTTCTTCCTCAATCTTATAGCTGCTCAGGCTGATCTCTACCGGGAATTTTGTTCCGTCCTTTCGTTGTGCAAACAGGTTCCTGTCTTCGCCCATTGGCCTCGGCGTGGTATCCTTCATAAAGGAATGGCGGTGATGCACATGGTGCGCCCTGTAATCGGAAGGCATCAGCTGCTCTACTTTTTTACCCGCTAATTCTTCACTGGTAAACCCGAATATTTTCTCTGCCATAGCATTGGCCATGGTGATCTCGCCGCTGGCGCGTGCAACCACCACACCTACCGTGGCATGATTAAACAACGCTTCAAATTTCTGCTTTTCGCGCAAATTGGATTCGCGGTTGCGCACCAGTTGATCTACATTGGAGATACAAATAAGATACATGTCAGCCGCACCACCTTTTATATGTTTGATCTTTGATTCGCCCCAGAAAGGATTTCCCTTCGCGCTGGTAAATTCACGGATGACGCTTTGTGGATGCGGCGTCGGCTGATCCGGCGCCTTTGCCATTGTTTCTAAGAGTGGTTCGATGTCCTTCAGCAAGGCCGGAGAAAAATCATAAAATTCCTGTTCACTGCCCGTCTCAAACATGGCGACACCGGCATCATTCACCATAATAAAAGCACCCTCCTTCACCACACCGATGAAGTTGGGCGTGGCATTAAGAATGGTCTCCAGCAGTGCATTTTGCAAGGTGAGTGACTGCTCCAAGGACGTGGCGGTTATAGGATGTCGGATGTGCAAAGATAACGGCGGTTTATCATTAAATCGGCAAACTGCGATGCAGGAAAAATCTCCGGTAACTGAAGGCCACAACAGGAACCAATACCCTTACACCATGCTGCTATTCCTGCCGCCACGATCCGGCAATGACCTTCCCTGAAAATGCCGAAAGTAAAATCACCCTGAAAGCGGAAACATGATTTCTGTCAGCCCGCCGGTTGATGAAAGTCATGGTGTATAATGTTTGGGGAGTTGTGGAAGAGGGTGGATGGGGAGCTTAATGCTGTCTGGCGGCAATGCACTTATCAGCCGCAAGAATGCTTAATGCACCGTCACTTTTGGTATATGTTGTTGCCGCATGGCTTATACTCGGAGGGAAGATGTTATCCTTAAATCGGCATGAATTTGCTTTAGAAGCACATACTATCCCTTGGTTTTTTTTAGCAGGCGTGTGTTGTAATTTTATTAATATCAGTTTTAAGATGACTTCCAAAATTTTAACACAAAGGGCACGAAGGTTTGCACAAAGGTCACAAAGTGCCATTGATATTATTTGAAACTGGGATTGAAGTTTAAATCCGTTTTTCAGTGTTGGAATTGCTCGTTGCGAAAAAATGCTGTGACTCGTCCTGAAATAGCTTACCCTTTTACCCAGAAATCCGGCTAATCACTTACAATAGCAAAACGAATATTTTGAAAACTTACAAATCCTTACGGCTGAATTTTCGCAATGCAATGCCAAAAGGAACGATGATCCACAGCAACATGATGCATATAGAATAGTAGGTGCCGAATCCGTTCCCGAAAAAGTCTTTGAAAACGGCGCCGGTATATCCCATGAGTGCGGCAATGTCCATTTTCAGCAGGATAACGATCCTGGCCAGGTCAACCGGGTTGAGGGAACTGAGTATGATAGTCGGCTGCTCCAGCGGATAATCGCTGAACTGAAAAAGCAGGAACAGTAACAGCCCGTCATAAATAAGGGCGAAATAAAACCACAGCATAACGGCCACGCCGATTCCCTTGGCTTTATCACGTGTCATAACGGAAGCCAGCACGGCCAGTGCAACAAAAATAGCAGTGAGCGCACAACCGGCGAGCAGCAGGAAAATGCCGGTTTCCGATGCATTGAAAACCAGCACCGGAATACCCACGCCGATAAAGAAGGAGAGCAGCAGGGAGAAACACAGCCCTGAAAAAATGCTCAGCAGCAGCGTTGTGCGGCGGATGGGTTGCGCCAGCAGCAATTCAATAAACTCGGCCGCATTGTAAAAATAAATGGTGGCAAAGACGATGCTGATGAGCGGCACGATGATGAGAATGATATACAGCAGCGAGAGCAGTCCTTTCTCCGGATTATCTTCCAGGTTGAAAACACTGAACGATATCAGCAGCAACAGGAAGGTATAGGCCATCATGATGCGGTTGCGCATAATGTCTATCACCACATATTTCATGATCTTCTGCATCTGCCTATTGGTTTCTCATGACCACTGCAATGGCCTTCGATAACTTTGTTTCATCGGTATCGCTCCGCAGCTGCGCTACCGTTTTGTGGAATTTCAATTTCCCGTCCTGCAAATAAATCACCTCGGTTACCACTTCATCCAGGTCGCTGAGAATATGCGAGGTGATCAGTATCAGTTTGCCCTCTGCTTTTTCTTTCCTGATCTTTTCTTTGAGAATCTCCGATGACAGCGGATCCAGCCCCGCAGTGGGTTCATCCAAAATCATAACATCCGGATTGAACAGGAATGCCAGTGCCGCACCTACCTTTTGACGGGTACCGCCGGAGAGCGTGCGCATCCTTTTTTCCATAAGCGCCTGCAGCCCGAAGCTGTCAATCAGTTCTTCATCCAGGGTGGCGGCATCTTCCTTGCGCAGGTCTTTCATCATCATAAATACCTGCCGCATCGTCATGTTTTCCGGGAACCGTCCGCTTTGCGGCATATAGCCGATCTTCCTCCGGTACTTCCAGTCATTCGCTATGTTCTGCCCGTCAAATAGCAATTCGCCGCCGCCCGGCACCACCATGCCCAAAATACATTTGATGAGTGTTGTTTTGCCCGATCCGTTGGGCCCTATGAGCGCAATGCATTCCCCGCGTTCACAGCGAACGGAAACGCCATCGAGCGCTTTCAGTGATCCAAACGCCTTGGTAAGATTGTGCACGGCAATCATAGTTGCAGCGGATTCATCACGGGCTTGTCATCCGTAAAATTCTCCGGCGTTATGGTGGGAATGATTTTCTCCACATTATCGAGCAGCGTCACCATAAAGCTGTGCAGCAGCATCATGGCTTCAGGAACCTGTTCTGTAAGCATGCTGTATAAACTGATCGGATGATAAGGCACATCGCCGGTACCATCGCGGTCAAGGTCATACCCTGCATATTTATCCCAGTAGTTGCCGGAAAGCGTGTTGAGCATCAGCGACCCGTTGGTGGCCACATCAAATGTATTGGCCATAAAATTATTTGAATTGATGGAATTGCCATTGCAACTCGCCTGCATACGCATCGCCGTGCCGTTTTTCGTAAACGCATTGTGCACTACGGCGATGCGGTTGGTACCTTCCATATAGATGCCGGAAGTGTTACGGTTGAACTGATTGTCCTGCACATGGCTGTCTGAAATTTCTTTCATCAGTATTCCGTAGGACGCGCTGCCCCAGTTTTCAGAAAAAGTATTGTGCGTCATGACCACGTGATGCGAATACATGACGGCACAGCCGGAACCATTTCCGGAAAAAACATTGTGATCGAACCGGTTGCCGTGTGAAAACATAAAATGCAATCCATACCGCACATTCCGTATGCTTTGGTTGCGGGTGATGAATGAATTGGTAACGAACTCGAAATAAATTCCATCCCTGTGGCCGGTAATTATATTGTCTGCAATGGTCATGCTGTCGCATTGCCAGCAATGTATGCCATTGCCGGAGTTCATTTCTTCAATGCCTTTTGCCTTGAATGAATTGTTCAGGATAGCGCACTTGTTCGTATGCAGATTATATACACCGAAGTAAGTATCGTCGAAAAAATTATTGCGTATGGTCACATGGCTGACATAATAAATCTTAATCGCAGCCAGCTCGGTTATATCAGAATAGCCTGCACGGATAAAGTGAAATCCGTCAATCAACACACGGGCCGCTTTCACGGAAATGATCTCATACAGGTTTTCTCCGTCCAGCACCGGCTTGTTTTGCCCGATCAGCGATACCGCTTTGGTAATTTCAATATTTTTTTCGCTGTAGTGACCACCTGACACCAGGATGGTATCGCCCGGATGAGCCTGTTGCAATGCCGATTGAATGGATTGCAGTTTACCGCCAGGGCTGACCTGTAAGGTGGCCGCATGATCATTCATACTGACCAGAAGAAGGGAAATAAAAACAATAAATCTTGTTACACTCATTCCGTTCTGTTCCGTTGTATTTTCCTTAACGTCCTGAAAGCTCCTGCCAGGTTATAATTTCGCCCCCGGATTGTGCCTGCACTTTGCGCAAACTGTCCATAACTGAAAAGGCGGCCACATTGCCATTCATCGGCGACTGCAATTTACTGTTTGAGAGGAAATAAGCTTGCTCCACGTTCACAAAAGGATGCCCGCCGGAGAAATCCGTTACATAGATGCCGGCAATTTTTTGATTGTGCAATGCGCCGGATTGCATATAGGCCAGCACGCAATGCATATCATCGAATCGCAACACTTTCCCTTTTTGTGTGATCAGCTCACCGGCAAACTTTGCATCCATAATAGTCATCCTGCAATTATCACAGATATCCGATCCGTATTGGATGGGTTGTGGCGACTGGCTGCAGCCTTCCAGTGTTATGGAAGTGAAACCGATGAATGGCAACAGCATAAGCAGGGGAAGTTTATTTGTTTTTTTCGCCGCTTTTCTGCTTCTCAGAAAATCCCAGAAGGCCGCTCCGATGATGAGCGCACCACAGATCGCGAAAACAAATCCGCCGGTATCCGGGAATGAAAAGGCGTTGAAGTTCAATAACTGCTTATAGCCGATCAGCGGTGGCTGATAAGCCATTCCCGGAACCTGTATGGGAGCAGTCGGATCCAGGTTATGACCGTAGGTATATTCCCAGATATAAAAATCCGTTAAGGACGCCGCGGCAATAATCACAAACAACAATGCATATAACCGCAGGTAAATGCTCCTGTTCAGCAACAGAACCAATAGCCCCAGCACTGCGTAGCCGATGATGAGAAAGGGCAAAATTTTGAATTCGATAAAATCTTCTTCATGTAAAGTCTTCATTCCTATATAGTGATTCAGGCCGTTAATGACATCAACGCTGCCTGACAGTTTTGTAGCCCATATTTTCATAGTCAGTCCTTCCGGATATTGTGGTGCAATAAGTGATATTTTCCAGATAGGAAGAAAAAGCACGCTGGCCATGGCGATGCTCGAAACAAGCACAATCACCCTGATTACAGTTGTTAATTTATGCTTCATAATACCCTGTTTTATCATATGAAATCACGTTTGAGCAAAATGACTTTTCGGTTCACACCGGTTCTTAAAAAAAGGAGCAGCGCACGGCTAGTCGCTGCTCCTGCAACAAACCTAACCTCACCTCTTACGGATTTGTTTCCGGCTCACTCATGCCCGTACTGAAACTCAGCGGCAGGTTGCTGGAGGCCGGTGATACCCTGAGGTATCCCTGCATCTCCTGGTGCAATGCGCTGCAGAAGTCGGTACAATAAAAAGGTACAACCCCAACCTGGTCCGGTGTAAACTTCAGGGTCTGCGTTTCGCCCGGCATAATGAGTATTTCCGCCGTATTAGCTCCTTTGATGGCAAAGCCATGCGGCACATCCCAATCCTGTTCCAGGTTGGTCACATGAAAATAAACCACATCGCCCAGCCTGACGCCTTCAATATTATCCGGGACAAAGTGCGAACGAATAGAAGTGATGTAAACATCTATCCGGTTGCCTTTTCGCTCTACCCTTGCTTCTTTTTCTCCTTTCGCAACGAATGGATTTTGATTTTCTTCAATCTTGAAAAATTTTACCGAGTTTTTATTAATCACATCTGCTGCCACAGCCTGTGCATAGTGCGGTTCGCCCACCGTCGGAAAATCAAGTATCAGCTTCATCTTGTCGCCGCTGATATCAAATAACTGCGCGCTTTGTGCCAGTTCAGGACCCGTTGGCAGGTAGCGGTCTTTGGTAATCTTGTTGTAGGCAATTACATACTTCGCATTGGGCTTGCGTGAATCGCCGCCCGGAATGCAGAGGTGGCCAATGGAATAATAAGTAGGAGCCCGGTCAACAACCGTAAGGTCTTTGATATTCCATTTTACTATTTCAGAAGAAACAAAGAATGAAGTATAAGCATTGCCTTTACCATCAAACTCCGTATGCAAAGGGCCAAGGCCGGGTTTCTTCACTTCGCCGTATAAAACAGATTCATATTTTAAAACGGGAATGCTGTCATACCTGCCAATGAAATCCTTTTTTGAAATCGCATCCATCATCTTGGTGAAGGAAAATACGGGAATTAAAGCAGCCAGCTTGCCGCTGCCAACAATATACTCGCCGGTTGGATCAACGTCACAGCCATGCGGCGACTTCGGGCAGGGAATAAAATAGACAAGACCTTCAAGCTCCGTGGCATCCAGTACGGTTACTTCATTCTCTATGGATGAAGTGGCCATGTGCGTTTTGTCGCTGTAAACATTATGGGCATACTGCACTTTTTGCACTTTCCCTTTTCCGGCTTTCACATACTCTTCCGCCTTCTTCCAGTTCACGGCCATGATAAAGTCCTTATCCTTTTGGGAAGCATTCACTTCGAGAAGGGTGTTCGCCTGTTCCGTATTGTAACAGGAAAAGAAGAACCATCCGTGGGAAGGGCCTTTACCGGCATGGCTCAGGTCAAAATTCACACCCGGCAGCAGCAGCTGAAATGCAATTTTCATGTTGCCGCTTTCTTTATCCACGCTGATAAAACTTACCGTGCCGTGAAAATTCTTTTTATAGGTATTGATAGGAACATCGCGGTTATCGCCCATGGGAACACTGAACCTGGTACCAGCCACCACATACTCCGTGTTTTCGGTGATGAATGGCGAGGAGTGGTTGCCTGCGCTGTTGGGAATTTCAATGATTTCATCTGTCCGGAAGGTGGACAGGTTGATACGGGCAATGCGCGGCGTATTATTCCCGTTGCCAAAAACCCACCTGCCGTCTATTTCGCCATTGGTCTGTGATAATTCAGTGTGGTGCAGATCATCCCATGGTACAAATCCGTGCGAGGTATTCAGCATGGGTGTTGTATTCTCATTGAAGCCATATCCGCTTTCAGCAGATTGCGTGAAGACGGGTATGATACGGAGCAGCCTGCCCGATGGCAAGCCATATACACCGATCTGGCCGTTAAAGCCACCGGAAACAAAATTGTAGAATTCATCATATTTTCCGGGAGCAACATACACCTGCTGCGCGGCATCACCCGACACTGCCTGGGCGGCATTTTTGGTTTTACATGACTTCAGCAGAAAAGCCATGGCAATTACTGCGGCTATTGCCAGCAGGTATTTAACGGAAGTTTTCATGTGAATTGATTTGCTTTAACAATTGAAAAGAAAATATTATTTAACACCATCATTCTGGCGCATGAATTCGAGCACTTTCCTGGCATCTTCATCCGTCAGGTTCTGATTCGGCATCCTGATAAGACATGTTTCCAGCATGGCCTGTGCCTGGGCATCTTTATTCAGCATTTCATCGGTATTGGTGGAAAAGTTCATGATCCATTCCGGCGCCCTTCTGCCTGTAACTCCTTTCCAGCCCGGCCCTACAAGTCTTTCTTCGGTAAGCTTGTGGCAACTGTAACATTTCATATCATACACGGCTTTGCCTGCTGTGGCTAATTGTGCATCCAGCGTAGCCGGAAGATCCACACTTTTAAACTTGCCGATGCCCCGGTTGTTTTCGGCCTCATCCTCCAGTTCAGGATGTTCCGTTGCTTCCTTAGCGGGCTGATAGGTATCACCGGATTCATTATTTCCTGTATTGTCCTGTCCGTTGTTTGAACAGGAGAAGACAAACGCCGCTAACGCGCATGCGAGAAGGTAATTTTTCATGGGATGTCTGTTGATTGGTTACAAAAATCAATTTTCGAAAAATACCATTTTATGATATAAATCATGTTATTACCTAACCTAAATCATATTCCAGGGGTTGCTTTTGCTGAAAGGATTCCTTCCCTTTGCATATGCTGATCAGGGCAATGCGATATAAATCTTGCCCGGACCTCCGGTGTATGTTAAAGAAGCATGCCATCCATCTGAATCCTGCATCCGCTTCCTGCGCGGTATGTGCTTCACGGGGCGAATCCATCTTCTGTGCGCTGAAGCATAAAGAGTTACAGGAAATTGACCTTGAAAAAGGATTCAACCAATATGAAAGAAACCAGAAAATATTCCAGGAAGGGAATCGCCCGCTGGGCCTTTACTGTATATATAAGGGACGGGTGAAAGTGTATAAAAGCGGATTCAACGGCAAAGAACAAATCATCCGGCTGGCGAAAGAAGGAGATGTGTTGGGTTATCAGTCGCTGATCAGCGGTGAGAATTATATAGCCTCTGCCGAAACACTCACTGAATCAACCGTGTGCTTTATTCCAAGAAACATTTTTTTCGCGCTGCTCCATAAAAACGAGGACTTACTGCTGCAGGTTATGCAATTGCTCTCCCATGATCTGAAGATTGCGGAGAATAAAGTGGCTACA
This sequence comes from Chitinophagales bacterium, assembly GCA_019694975.1. NCBI lineage: Bacteria > Pseudomonadati > Bacteroidota > Chitinophagia > Chitinophagales > Chitinophagales bacterium. Next base: position 10,156 of record JAIBAY010000004.1, on the reverse strand, counting down.
CTTTCACAAAAGCCCGTTCGGGAAAGAGTGGCGGAAACCTTGTTGCTTTTAAAGGAAACATATGGCCTTGACGACGACCAGGCAACACTCTCCGTCGTACTCACACGCGAAGACCTTGCAAATATTACCGGCACGGCCACGGAAACGCTCATCCGGATACTGTCTGAATTCAGGCTCCATCATATAATAGAACTGAGCGGGAAAAAGATTAAGATACTGGATATGGAAGCCCTGCTGAATGCCGCAGCGGTTAATGACTGACCGGCAATAGTCACATTCGATGAAAGTTGATCCTGATCATTTTTTGGCACAATGAAGCAACGGTAATTTTACATGCCACAAAAAGCGGAGTATATGAATCAACGGCAACTTGTTACGGCGAAAGAAGCAGCAACCGGCCGAATGCATGCAACAGGTGACGCTGCTTTCATTATGGATTATTTTTCTAAAAAATCATATTATCAATATCTCCACAACCAGGTTGTATTTCATGAAAATCAACCTGTAGAGGAAATCGCTTGCCTGATAAAAGGAGCAGCCAGGATAACGAGAATCATCAATGAGAAAGAGTTCACGTTATCGATTGCAGGGCCCGGACAGATTTTCGGGCTGGAGATTTTTACCGACCGCGCCTGTTTTTCGCACACACTCACTACCATTGAACCCTCTCTTTTTTGTTTTATCCGCAAACAAGAATTCAAAACGGCCATCCGCAACGACGCGTCCTTTGCGCTGCAGCTGATGAAAATAATGCAGCGGGAAATCAGCCGTCTCGAAGACCGTTATAATCAGTTACAATACCAATCCGTGCAGGCAAATATTGCTGCATTGATTATTGAATGCAGCAGCAGGCGCCCTGACGATCTGGATAAACGCAACGGATACGGCGTTGATGTCAGCGACCTGGCAGATATGGCACGCATCTCTGAAAGCCACCTCTATCGCGTTCTTGATGAATTCAGTAAAAAGAAATACCTTCAGTTGGCACAAAAGAAAGTGGTTGTGCTCAATTTCGAGGGCTTGAAATCGGAATCCGTTTCAGGCAAATGATAAAAGTCATCATTTGATTGTTGCCGCTTTTTGCAAGTTTGCATCAAACTCCGCCATCTTGAATAACCCGCTCACAACGCAAAAGCTGCTCTGCTTTCACTGCGGCGATACCTGCAAGGATGAATCGATCAGCCATGGTGATAAAATATTTTGCTGTGAAGGCTGTAAGCTCGTGTATGAACTGCTCAGCGAAAACAATCTGTGTACATACTATCAGTTAGACAGTCATCCCGGGCAAAAGCCTACCTCACTGCAAAGCCGGCGGTTTGCCTGGCTTGATGATGAAACGGCTGAAACACGCCTGCTCACTTTTTCCGAACGGGATCGCGCATCCGTTAAATTCTCGCTGCCACAGATACATTGTGCCTCTTGTATCTGGCTGCTGGAAAACCTGCATACCATTCACCAGGGAATCATTCATGTATATACCGATTTTCTGAAAAAGGAAGCATCTGTTACATTCAACAGAAACAGGATTACACTCAGGCAGGTTGTGGAAATACTGGCAGACATCGGTTATGAACCCGACCTCCGGCTAAGCGATCTTGATAAAAAGAAACAGTCCGCCGTAAATCGCGACTTGCTGTATAAAATAGGTGTAGCCGGATTTTGTTTTGGCAATATTATGATGCTGAGTTTTCCCGAATACTTAACGGGCGTCAGCGACATAGAACCCGCACTGCGCCATTTTTTCAGCTATCTCAACCTGCTGCTTGCACTACCGGTATTCTTCTATAGTGCCGGCGATTACTTCGTGAACAGCTGGAAGTCGGCGCGCATGAAATATTTCAGCATTGACTTGCCCATTGCACTCGGGCTGATAGCTATGCTTCTCCGCAGTACGTATGAAATTGTTTCGGCAACCGGCCCTGGATTTTTTGATTCCATGACGGGCCTGGTATTCTTCCTGCTCACCGGCCGTTTTTTCCAGGATCTGACCTACAGAAATCTTTCCTTTGAACGTGACTATACTTCATATTTCCCGATTGCCACCACCGTGAAAAGAAACGGAATGGAAATTTCAACACCTATTTCCAATATCAGGCCGGGCGACAAGATTGTCATTCACAGCGAAGAGCTTATTCCCGCAGATGCCATGCTGCTCAGCGAAGAAGCAAGTATAGATTACAGCTTCGTAACCGGAGAAGCCTTGCCAGTTAAAAAGAAAGCAGGTGACTTGATTTATGCCGGCGCCAGGCAAAAGGGGGCCGCTATTGAATTAACAGTGAAAAAAACCGTGCAACAAAGCTACCTGACCCAACTGTGGAATCACCAGGGGTTCCAAAAAAACAAACATGCTTCTCTTTCCACGCTCTCTGATAAAATCAGCAAGTATTTTACTATCGCCATTTTGTCGATTGCAGGCTTCACTGCACTGTATTGGTTACCGAAAGATGTTCACCGTGCTGTAATTGCCTGCACTTCCATACTTATCATTGCCTGTCCCTGCGCATTGGCCATTACCGTCCCTTTTACTTTTGGCAATATCATCCGCATGCTGGGGAGAAATAACTTCTATTTAAAAAATGCCGCAGTAGTGGAATCGATTGCCGGAACGGATACAATCGTGTTTGACAAGACCGGTACCGTTACGGTGCAACAGGCAACACCACTGCAATATGAGGGTGAAGCGCTCACCGAAGAGGAATGGCGTATGGTAAAAAGCCTAACGGCACAATCAATGCATCCGCTCAGCAAAAAAATTAGCGGTTGGCTGTCAGGGTATCAACCATTAAAAGTGAGCCGTTTCACGGAAACTTCCGGCGCAGGTATCTTTGGTGAGTATGAAGGTACCGGCATAAAAGTGGGCTCGGCTTCATTTGCAGGCGCTCCGTCTGCATTGATGCATGGAGAAATTGATAATGATGCACGAGTTTACATTTCCTTTGATGATAAATATGCAGGCAGCATTCGCATGACCGGATCGCTGCGGGAAGGGTTCGCGCAGCAGATCGGACTTTTACGAAAAGAATTTCAGCTCTATCTGCTCAGTGGCGACAGGGACGGAGACCGCAACAGGATGGAAGCGATATTCCCCGACAGGCACAAGCTGCATTTTCAACAGACACCCGTCGACAAGCTGCATTTCATTGAACAGCTGCAACAGGAAGGGAAGCAGGTGATGATGATTGGAGATGGATTAAACGATGCCGGTGCATTGCAGCAAAGCAATGTTGGCATCGCAGTCAGTGATGACCTGGTACAGTTTTCCCCCGCTTGCGATGCAATTCTCAAAGGCAGCGAATTCATTAAACTTTCTTCCTTCATAAAATTGTGTAAGTCATCCGTCCGTATCATCTGGCTTACGTTCGGTATTTCTTTATTATACAACCTCGTGGGCATTTCCTTCGCCGTGCAGGGCGAACTGTCTCCCATGATAGCAGCGATATTGATGCCCGTAAGTTCCATCAGCGTGATCCTGATAACCACTCTAGCCTCAAGGTGGAGTGCCCGGAAGCTCAGCTTATAAATTGAATAAGGCATGCGGAAATTACCGATAATCGCCATGCTGCAGCACTAAGCATTTCATCTTTTGATCATGCTGATGAAAGGATACAGAAACAACACAGAGCGTGTTATTAATTTAAATTGAAATTGATCACGGTTTTCTTATAAAATTCTTCTATTTGTATAATGCAATCATATTTTACTGATAAATCTCATGCTTTCGCTTGATATTTATCATGCTGACGGCTGACTTCTGAAAATAGTTTTATGCCCTCTTTATGACCGCACTGATCCTCCTTATTTCCTGCAGTTTATTAGTGGCCGTAGGATTCCTGCTGAGTTTTCTCTGGTCGGTAAAAAACGGGCAATACGACGATACTTACACGCCGTCTGTCCGTATGCTTTTTGAGAATGAACTGAATGAGAAACAGCCAGCGGAACAAACGGCTTCAAACAATAAAGAACAAGAACCATACAATCATCCATCAACCTAAAAACGTTTCAACCGTGAACCAACCTGTGCAAATGGAGCGCTTTGATTACGACAATAAGATTGTACGTAAATTTTTAATTGCCACTGTCTTATGGGGCGCCGTCGGTATGCTGGTAGGGCTTCTGGCCGCCTTAGAACTTCCTTTTCCCTGGCTGAATGGCGGCATTCCATGGATCACCTTCAGCCGCATAAGGCCGGTACATACCAATGCAGTCATTTTTGCTTTCGTTGGCAATGGTATTTTCATGGGTGTCTACTACTCATTGCAACGGCTGCTGAAAGCGCGCATGTTCAGCGATCTGCTCAGCCAGCTCCACTTCTGGGGATGGCAACTCATTATTGTGCTGGCAGCGGTAACGCTTCCACTCGGCTACACCACAAGCAAAGAATACGCTGAACTGGAATGGCCGATTGATATCCTGATTGCACTCGTATGGGTAATATTCGCGATTAACATGTTCGGCACCATGATTCGCCGGCGTGAACGCCACTTGTATGTTGCAATCTGGTTTTACATAGCAACCGTAGTTACCGTGGCGGTGCTGCACATTGTTAACTCCATCGCCCTGCCTGTTACGCTGATGAAAAGCTATTCCGTTTATGCAGGCGTGCAGGATGCCCTCGTGCAATGGTGGTACGGGCATAATGCCGTGGCATTTTTTCTTACCACGCCTTACCTCGGACTGATGTATTACTTCCTGCCCAAAGCGGCCAACCGGCCGGTTTATTCCTACCGTTTGTCCATTGTGCATTTCTGGGCGCTGATCTTCCTCTACATCTGGGCAGGGCCACATCACTTGTTATATACCGCATTGCCCGATTGGGCTCAGTCACTCGGCACTGTATTCTCCATCATGCTGCTCGCACCTTCCTGGGGCGGAATGGTGAACGGCTTACTCACCTTACGGGGAGCATGGGATAAAGTGCGCGAAGAGCCGGTGCTGAAATTTATGGTGGTGGCTGTTACAGCTTATGGTATGGCTACATTTGAAGGTCCGTTGCTTTCCATTAAAAGTGTAAACGCCATTTCACACTATACTGACTGGACGATAGCGCATGTACACGTTGGTGCATTGGGCTGGAATGGCTTCCTGACCTTCGGCATGTTTTATTGGCTCATTCCCAAATTGTATGGCACTACAATTTATTCGAAGAAGCTGGCCAACAATCATTTCTGGATTGGTACCATCGGCATTCTATTTTATGCGATTCCGATGTATTGGGCCGGCTTCGCCGAAAGTTCTATGTGGAAAGAGTTTACGCCGGAAGGATTTCTCCGTTACCCTAATTTCCTCGAAACCGTCAGGAATATTATTCCAATGTATGATGCCCGTGCGATTGGCGGACTGATCTACCTCGTTGGCGTATTCATCATGATATACAACCTGTGGATGACTGCGCGCCAGGGCAAATTCATCGGCGATGAAACCGCGGAAGCAGCTTCTCTCAAAGCACAGGAATTACATGGCGGTCATACACACTGGCACCGCAAACTCGAGCGTACTCCCATCCGTTTTGCTTTTATCGCACTGATCGTTATCATGATCGGCGGATTAATTGAAATGATCCCAACCTTTATGATTAAGTCCAATATCCCTACCATATCCAGCGTAACGCCTTACACGCCACTTGAACTCGAAGGCCGTGATCTGTATATCAGGGAAGGTTGCAACACCTGTCACTCGCAGATGATCCGGCCGTTCCGCTCCGAAACGGAACGCTATGGCGAATATTCCAAAGCCGGCGAGTTTGTATATGATCATCCTTTCCTGTGGGGCTCTAAACGCACCGGTCCCGACCTGCAACGAGAGGGCAATAAATATCCGAATGCATGGCAATACAATCACCTTGTTGACCCAGGCAGCATGTCACCCGGCAGCATCATGCCGTCTTATGCATGGCTTTCAGAAAATAAATTGAGCACCGCGCACACTACGGATAAGATTCATGTGATGCGCAAGCTTGGTGTTCCCTATGCAGACGGATATGAAGCGGAAGCAGAAGCGGATCTGAAGAAACAGGCAGCTGCCATTGCAAAAGATCTCAATGATAACGGGGTACCGGTAAATGGCGATGAAGAAATCATAGCCATCATCTCTTACCTGCAACGCCTAGGAACTGATATTAAAAAAGCACAAACCGTAAACAACAATTAACCATGTTTCAGAATGTTCTTTCTTCCATCAATGGTGTAGTCATCTTTCCTTTGATCTCTTTTGTTGCATTCTTCCTGTTTTTCGGAGCAGTAGGCATCTATGCTTTCATGCAGGATAAGCAACAAATCAAAGAGCTCAGCGAGCTTCCATTCAGTGATCAGGTAACCGGTGAACACAAGAATAAATAACTCTTAACATTTATAGCAGACGTTTTAAGAAAAATTCCGCCATGAAAAAATTTAAAGCCAACTTATTCATTGCAGCAATCCTCTTCACGTTTTCCTTTCCCGCCGCTGCACAGGAAGTTGCAACAACAGCATCTTCTTTTCAGGCTTACCAGTCATTTTATTATGTTATTGGAGCATTGCTGATCGTGATGTTCTTTATGGTACTCACCATGCTCCGGCTGGCGAAGCTGATCAGCGAGCAGCATTACCACATCCTCCATGGCAAGCCCATGGAGACAGCATCTGCGGTGCAGCAACAGCAGAAAGAAGACTGGATGTCTAAAATGTGGAAGAACCTGACCGCTTCCGTACCAAAAGGCGTTGAAAAAGATGTGATGCTTGATCACAATTATGACGGTATCCGCGAACTCGATAACAGGATGCCGCCATGGCTGCAGTATATTTTTATTTCAACCGTCCTGGCAGCAGTATCTTATCTTTTTGTTTTTCATGTTTATCATATCGGAAAACTGCCACGGGAAGAATATGCCGCCGAGCTGCAGATGGCTGCAGATCAAAAATCCAAAATGTTGCTGACAGCAGGCTCTGCCGTTGATGAGTCGAGTGTGAAACAGCTGACTGACGCAACGGCCCTTGCCGGAGGAAAGTCGATTTTTATTGCAAAGTGCGCTGCCTGCCATGGACAGCTTGGTGAAGGTGGTGTTGGACCGAATCTGACTGACGACTACTGGCTGCACGGTGGTTCTATTTCCGAAATATTCAAAACAGTGAAATACGGTGTTCCCGCAAAGGGTATGGTGAGTTGGACCGGCATACTCAAACCCGAAGAAATGCAAACCGTGGCAAGTTTTATCATGTCGCTGCATGGAACAAATCCGCCAAATCCGAAAGCCCCGCAGGGAGATAAGCTGGTTCCGCAAATCACCACAACCGCCGATTCTGCTGCCGCATCAGTTGATACCACAAAAGTGAAGTCGTAAGGCTGACGGCAATGCTGCAATGTTGAGTACTCCTTATATTTAAGTATTAATGACGCATCCTGTAATAGAACCCGAATCATTCCGCGACACCCTTTCCATAGTTGATGAAAAGGGAAAACGCCGGTGGATGTATCCAAGGTTTCAGGCAGGCAGGGTATTCACGCGCAGAAATATTTTTGCATATCTCATGCTGGCGCTGCTGATTATCGGGCCGTTTCTGCAGGTTGACGGCCATCCTGTTTTTCTTTTTAATGTGCTGGAAAGGAAGTTTATCGTGTGGGGTATCGCTTTTTTCCCGCAGGATTTTTTCCTGTTTGGTCTCGCCATGCTCACCTTTTTTGTTTTTATCATTCTGTTCACCTCCGTGTTCGGCAGGTGGTGGTGCGGCTATGCCTGCCCGCAGACAATTTTCATGGAATTCGTTTTCAGAAGAATTGAATACTGGATTGAAGGTGATGCCTTGCAGCGCCGGCACCTTGATAAAGCAGAATGGACCGGAGAAAAAATCTGGAAGAAAACGACCAAGCATATACTTTTCTTCATCATTTCATTTTTTATCTCTAATATTTTCCTGGCTTATATCATCGGCCTGAAAGCGCTGGAAAAAATTATCACAGAACCATTGTCCGAACACTTCGTCGGCTTCCTTGCAATTATCATATTCTCCGGCGTGTTTTACTTTGTATTCGCATTTCTGCGCGAACAGGTCTGCATCGGTGTATGCCCTTATGGAAGACTGCAGGGAGTGCTCCTCGACAAAGATTCAATGGTAGTTACGTATGATCATGTGAGGGGTGAACCGAGAGGAAAACTGAACACTGCCGGAGCAGGTGACTGCATTGATTGCCATTTATGTGTAGCAGTTTGCCCCACCGGCATCGATATCAGAAATGGCACACAACTGGAATGCATCAATTGCGCGGCCTGCATTGATGCCTGTAATTCCATCATGCATAAAGTAAACCGACCGGGCGGACTGATTCGCGTTGCATCGCTTCGTCAAATTTTAACCAAGAAGGGGTTTACGCTCACGCAGCGCATGGTTGGCTATGCCGTGCTCTGGATAGTTTTGATTTCCATCTTAAGCTACCTGGTGTTCTCCCGTCCTGAAGTGCAGACCACCATCCTTCGCGCACCGGGACAACTATTTCAGAAACAGGAGCATGGTTTTGTTTCCAACCTGTATACGGTCAACCTCGTTAATAAATCATTCCACGATCATCAGGTAAAGCTGCAAGTATTGTCGCCGGCAAACGCCGGCATTACCATGGTAGGTAAAGAACTCTCCGCCAAAAGCGAAGAAATAAGCGACGGAACTTTTTTTATCACCCTGCCACAAAATGATATCAAGACTGTTAAAACAAAAGTGGAGATTGCTGTTTATTCCGGCGGGAAAAAAATTGATGAAGTAGAAACTACTTTCATTGGCCCCGTTTACAAAACTAATGCAGGGGAAGAACACGAAGAACCGGAGAAAGAGGAAAACAAAGAAGCTGATAATCACTGAAAACAAAATGATGAAATTAAACTGGGGCGCCGGAATTGCCATGGCATTTACACTCTTTGCAGCAGGAATGATGTTCCTGGTCTGGATGTGCGTGCAACAACCACAGGATCTGGTAAGTGCTGATTATTATAACAAAGAGCTTGCCTTTCAGCAGCAAATTGACCATGCTTCCAATGCCGGGAAATTATCAACGCCGGTTGAATTCACTTACAATGCGGCCGATCAGTCTGCAATGATCAGTTTTCCTCAGGAGTTCAATTACCAATCCATCAGCGGTACACTGCATTTTTTTAAACCGGACAATGCGGCATTGGATTTTCAATTACCGGTGCATCCCGACAGTACACTGAAACAGATGGTGCCTGTTGCTGATCTTAAAAAAGGCCTCTGGCATATTAAGGTAGAATGGAAATCGGGTGAAAAAAGTTTTTACAAAGAAGGAAGTGTTGTTATTAGATAAAACTCTTGCGGTAACATGATGATCTGGAGCGGCTTTTTTCTTGGTTTGCTGGGAAGTTTTCATTGCGTAGGCATGTGCGGGCCGCTTGCCATGTCATTGCCTGATAATGCCTCATCTGATACCGGTTTTATCAGCGGCAGAGTGCTTTACAACTTCGGGCGTGCTGTTACCTATGCTTTGATGGGTGCCGTATTCGGGCTCATCGGGTATGGATTTAATTTTTCCGGCATACAACAGTTTGTCAGTATCACTATTGGTATTCTTTTGATCGGAAGCGTCATGCCGCTTTTTGCCAAAGCAAGGAACCGGTGGTATTTCGGATTTTCCAATGTCTTAAAAAAAATGCTCGGACCGTTGCTGCTGAACGCATTCGCTTCCAATCTTTTTGTAATTGGATTGTTGAATGGCATGCTGCCTTGCGGATTCGTTTATATGGGCATTGCCGGTGCACTGCTCACCGGTACAGCAGTTAATGGTGCACTTTTCATGCTGCTCTTTGGGTTGGGCACATTTCCTCTGATGATGTTGCTTTCTGTAAGCCGCAGATTTGCCACACCGCAATTACGTTTCCGCATCAACCGTCTCATGCCTTATGCTGTCATGGCAGTGGGTGTGTTATTGATACTGCGCGGGTTGAATCTGGGCATCCCTTATGTTAGCCCTGATCTCACGATGGACGAAACACATGCTGCAAACTGCTGTCATAAATAAGTTTGCGTTGATACCGGTGTTTTAATCCACTTGTTTCGGGTATTCCCGAAAATGTTTTTAGATCTATACTACACATGAGCAAATTATGATACGGATGCTTTTTTGCAGTTCAATATTATTGTGTGGCAATAATGAATGGGGTTTCCTTTGTTGCTGGACATAC